>NZ_DKXK01000049.1:0-72509 GCF_002492185.1 Lactococcus sp. UBA7128 | reverse complement strand
CACAACACAACACAACACAACAAACAGGCGGTAGATTCCCCTTCTTTTTCGTATGCACCAAAACGTTCCGGATGACTGGGACGTTTTTTGCCGTGCGCTAGCCTATCATGCACTAAAATGCATAAGAATATCATATTAACCCTTAGAACATAAAAAGAAAAGAGGAAGTGTGACATGCACTCAACAAACAGGAAAAAACTAGGAATCCTTTTAGCCATATTGTCGGTCCTGCTGCTCATCTCAGGCACCTTCGCATGGTTCTCCTTCACACAGAGGGCCATCAATGACCGCAGTGGCAATATTAACTTTGAA
The DNA here is from genome assembly GCF_002492185.1 of Lactococcus sp. UBA7128. NCBI lineage: Bacteria > Bacillati > Bacillota > Bacilli > Lactobacillales > Streptococcaceae > Lactococcus > Lactococcus sp. UBA7128. The sequence goes on along the minus strand of NZ_DKXK01000049.1, from coordinate 72,197 downwards.
GAAGTCGGCCGCTTGCACGACTACTTTGACCGGGCCTCAGGCAACAAGGATGTCTTTGCGGAGAACTTTGGCGATGCGCCTATCTTGGTGCGCGTTAAGCTCCTCGAATACATGGAAATCAATGGCGAGTCCTTAGTCCAAGCTGACCCACAAGAGGTGGCAGAGGGCAACGCAGTCCAACCCATCAAGGAAGACACGGGCACATGGACCCCTTGGACACCGGAAGCCTCAGGCAACACAGTCGGCCAACGTGTCGGACCGGGTGCCGTCTTCAACGCCCGTGCCCGCTGGACCGTCGGTTGGAATCCCCGCGCAGCCACAGACGGCTCAGGTCAGCTGAATGCTCCTTACTTCATGCCGACCTTTAACCGTGCCCGCGATAACCACAAGACAGCTGCTGCAGGCGACGGACGTGACTGGACCCAGTCGGGAGAAGAGGCCGATACTTCAGCCAGTCCTGATGGAACCAATGCCGGAGCAGATGCCACAGGGGTCACTCATCCCGGAAACGGGACAGATGGCTACTGGACCAACGGCAGCACAGCTACTTCGATTTTAGGGACACCGCCCGATACAGAAGACGGGACACACACGGCTTGCCAGACCGTCATCCAAGACCAGCCGGTCATGTTGCTCAGCCAGTGGAATGCCCTGCCAGTGCAAGATCGTGTGGGGAACTTCTGGGTGGTGGATCCCCAGACAGGTTGGGCTTACTGGGCCAATCTGCTCTTCCCAGAGGAAGCGACCTCTTTCCTCCTCGATCAGGCTAATTTTTCTACGAGCGGGATTCGGGGAGATTATTATTACGGGATTAAGGCCGTTGCCAATATGGTCGCCAACACAGATGGTGATGTGTCTGCCCTTTGGGAGGAAGCCCCAGAAAACCACAGTGACCTTGCCAAGCAGTTAGTGGATGAAGTGCGTAATGGCTTACCTATCCTTGGTGAGATGGAGCCGGGACAGATTTTCTCTATGCGTGGCACGCAATACCGCTATCTTGAGAATAAGGGGGATGGAAATCATCTGGTCATGACAACAGCTCATCAAATTAATAGTGCATGGAATACCAATGCGGGTGTAGACAGCTATAATGGTTCAACTTTAGATAATAATATGAAAAACTGGCATGATAATCTGCCGAGTGTTGTTCGCCGTCAAGTTCAACCTGTGCAAAAAGAGTTTACAGGGACAGGACCAGATGCGATGATTAATGACTCTTCATGGATAACGCCCAACGGAAATTCTGTAAGTGCAGCCATACCAATTGTAGGAACACCTCGAGCCTTTATTTTAGACTTTGAACATCCAGCCTTTACGGCTGCTTTGAAAAATGACTTTGCGGAAGTTGACCCTAACGGCGAGAAGAAGGCCTTTGCCCTTTCTGTAGCAGAAGTCAATCATCTTTCGGGACCGGGGAAGGCTTTTCCAACCATGGCTTCAAGAAGCGCTCTCTGGCAGCTTCGTACACTATTCAGCTCCACTCATCCATGGGTTATAATACCTGGAGTAGGTGTAGCAGGTTCATTTATTATTGCTACTAATAGCCCTATTACGGATTCGGGAGTTTTACAAACAGCTAATCTCATCCTCCGCGACCAAGACGGTGCATGGACTTCCGGATTTTAGAGACTGTACACGAGAGAAGGCACCTCTAGCGTGAGAGTTTTCTGCCTAGCTTTAGGGGAGGCAGTACAAGCTCTTAGGACTTGTGAGATGTTTTTGGTTGAAAAACCGTAAAAATAAGAACCGCCGGACTTTAGAGTAAAGCTTCTTAGAATATAGCATTGCTGCCAGCTTTTATTTGGCCAGATAGGTCTTGCTTGAAACAAGGCCTTTTTTATCTCTATCATAAGTGCTTTTTAATTTATTCCTTCAAAAGATATAAAAAATAATTGAACAGGATTAGAATAAGACAAAAACCAGCGCGTAACTTTTAACAGGGGCTGTTCATAAATTATTTTATTCTACTTTGGTTAATTGTTATTGAGATGAAGTTATGTGTAAAAAGAGCAAATGGAAAACGCAGCGTCCGTCATTAGGTGTAATGATACGTTCAGTAAACTTTATTTGATGTAGAAGTAAAGATACTAAAAATGCTATAATAGAGGCATAATATATAGTTATTTCACAAAGAGCATTAAAAGATTATGAATATAAAGAAAGCTGCCGAGTTATCAGGTATTAAAGCAGATAACATCAGATATTATGAGAAAATTGGATTAATTCCAAAAATTGCGCGTAAAGAAAATGGTTTACGTCATTTTACAGACCGTGACATCCAAGCCTTACAGTTTGTGAAGCATATGCGTGATGCAGGGGTGAAAATAGAACCACTGACACGCTACATGAAATTAGTCATTGAAAATGGTGATGTTGAAATACGTAAAGAAATCCTCCGACAACAAGCGGCTCAACTTAAGCTGGAGATTGAGGAAAAACAGCGTGCGTACAACTATTTGATTTATAAATTGGAACATTATGATGAAGTCATGAACACAATTGAAGAAAATCTTGAAAATCAGGAGTTCTAGCGGTATCGCTAGAACTTTTTCGTTGCTGATAACCTTTTTCTTGACTTGGAGTTCACTTCAAGGTTTATAATGGATGTATAAATTAAGAAAAGGAGAATCAAATGTCTAACTCACTTAAAGATAAAGTTGTCATCATTACTGGAGCTTCAAGTGGAATTGGTGAGGCTACAGCGAAACTTCTTGCAGAAAAAGGAGCAAGTTTAGTACTTGCTGCACGACGTGAAGATCGTCTGGCAATGCTAAAAGAAAAACTGACAGGGCAAAGTGCTTCAGTTGACTACAAGGTTACCGATGTTACTTCTGCAGAGGAAAATGCTGCACTCGTTGCTTTTGCAAAAGAAAAGTACGGCAAGGTTGATGCGATTTTCCTCAATGCAGGTATCATGCCTAGTAGTCCACTTTCAGCACTTAAGGTCAACGAGTGGAACAGCATGGTCGACATCAATCTCAAAGGCGTACTCAATGGAATCGCAGCAGTTATGCCCGAGTTTGTCAAACAAAAATCAGGTCATATTATCACAACAAGTTCAGTGGCTGGTCTGAAAGCTTATCCTAATAGTGGTGTATACGGTGCAACAAAATGGGCAGTCCGTGAATTAATGGAGGTCTTGCGCATGGAATCAGCAATGGAAGGCACTAATATCCGTACGGCAACCATTTATCCAGCAGCAATCAACACGGAGCTGCTCAATACAATCACAGATAAAGGGACATCAGAGGGCATGGCTGCTCTGTATGAAAAGCACGGTATTAGCCCTGATGCAATTGCTCGTATCGTTGCTTTTGCACTTGAACAACCTGAAGATGTGAACATTAGTGAGTTTACAGTTGGACCAACAAGCCAACCTTGGTAAGGTGTCAGGAAAGAGACTATACACTATCCAACTTTAAGAAAATAGCTTAAGTCTCTAAAAAAGCATATATAAATCAGAAAGGGAGGCAGTCTGAAGTCGAGCGCTTTTTATTCGCCTCTCTTTTGCATTTGTTCAACGCTCAGTTACCGCTTATAGCTTTTTACAGAATAAAAAAGACCAGTAAATATCCTATTTACTGGCTTTATTTATCTAAACGACTTATACACGCTCAACGCCTGCAGGCAATTTTTTCAACGCCTTAGCTGAAGCCCATACAGTTTTGAGTTCACCGTTTTCAAGAATTTGAACTTTTTGAAGATTTGGTTTAACTACACGTTTAGTCTGGTTCATCGCATGTGAACGGTTATTACTTGATACAGTCTTACGACCAGTAAAATAACATTCTTTTGACATGATTTGATTCCTCCTTAAAAATTTCATGCTTTTTTTAAAGAGCATCTCTAAAAATTCAGATCTGAAATATAATTCTTACAGAAACCCTCAAAATAACATACCAGATTAGTATAACATTTTTTTATTAAAAAAATCAAGTTTTATTTCCAAATTTCGCTAATTTTTTTATATAATAGGAGGTATGGAAAATCTAATCGAGCAACTCACTGCAAAAAATAGCGAATATGTACACAGTGTCACAAAACAACTGATGCTTCTGGGAAAGTCAGATGAGGAAATTAAAGAAATCCTTAATGAAATCTTGCCCAAAATTATTGAAGGCCAAAAAGAAGGAATTCTTGCCCGTAAACTGTTGGGCGCGCCTGTAGAATTTGCAACACAATATAAAATTGAAGACAAGGCGGAGCATCAGGAAAAAGAGAAAAACGAATCTCCTTTCTTGATGTGGCTAGATAGTGCTCTCCTTTTCTTTGGAGTAATTTCAGTTGTGATGGGGCTTATGGGGCTCTTTCAACCTCAAGCCAGTGTCTATGGGGTTCTAACAACGCTTGCCTCATCTGCTTTGGCCGGTTTGGTGATGTACTGGATGTATAAGTACTTTTACAGTGCGCAAAGAGCACAGAAAAAAGGGAAGGGCTTTGCGATGCTTGCTTTGGCAATGGTGGCTTGGGCAGGTGTATCTGTTTTAGTCGCTTTACTCCCTAAGTCGATCAATATCGTTCTTACGCCTTATGTTACAATCGTTCTTGGAGCAGCTGTGATGGGAATTCGTTTTCTTATTCAACGCAGATTTAACGTTCAATCATCTATGGCACGCCCAACAAAATAAGCAGAGGAACCTCGCCGTGATGTGGCGAGTTTTTATATTTCAATAATGTAAGATATTTGCTTTCCTATCTGTGTTAGGATAAATTTAGAGTGAGGAGAGAACTTATGTCATTTAAATATGAAGGCTTGACTCAAGAAGAAGTCGAGAAACGTTTAGAAGCAGGACAAATCAACGTTGCAAAAAATGAAAGCAGCAAAACATATGGTCAAATTTTTGCCAGTAATTTGCTGACCTTTTTTAATACAATTAACATAGTTCTTTTTGTTTTAGTCCTTTCTGTAGGTTCTTATCGAAATGCGCTTTTTATCATTGTTGTTGCAGTCAATGCAGGGATTGGTCTTCATCAGGAAATCAAGGCTCGTCGCTTGTTGGATAAGCTTTCTCTGTTAAATACAAGCAAGGTAAAGCTTTTTCGTCAAGGGAAACAGATAGAGCTAAAACAAGAAGAATTGGTACTTGGTGACATTATCCTTCTGGGTTTGGGGGATCAAATTCCCTGTGACAGTCAGATTATAGAGGGACAGCTTGAAGTGAATGAGGCTTTACTAACGGGTGAGGCGGATGCTTTGACTAAAAAAGAAGGTGCGGAACTTTTTTCAGGAAGTTTTGTGACAAGTGGAACAGCGGTTGCACGTGTTATTCATGTGGGGAAAGACAACTATATTCATCAACTGTCTCATGAAGCAAAAAAAATAAAGAAGCAAAAGCGCATGTTGCGTGACAGTTTAGCCAAAGTAGTACGCATCGTTAGTTTTATCATGATACCTCTGGGGATTTTGCTTTACCTGAAGCTGTTTTATGTTGTGGGTACGGGGCATAAACAAGCTGTACTAGGAACAGTTGCCGCCTTAGAAGGCATGTTTCCACAGGGACTGATTCTTTTGACCAGCATGGCTTTGACTTTAGGAGTCATTAATTTAGTGAAACAAAAAGTACTGGTTCAGGAACTGCATACGATTGATGCACTGGCGCGTGTAGATGTTCTTTGCCTAGATAAAACGGGGACAATCACGACAGGTGAAATGCGGGTTGAGCATGTTGAGGGGCTGGCAGAACAGCCTATAGAATATCTGAATCCTGTTGTTGGAAATTTACTAGAAAATCTCCCAGATAAAAATGCTACAGCTCAGGCTTTGAGAAAACATTTCGCTCCCTCAAAGGAGCTTAAAGCCTTGCATGTCCTTCCTTTTTCATCGGAAAGGAAATACAGTGCTGTTGAGTTTACAGAGGCAACCTATTATCTGGGGGCCTGGCAATTTTTATTTCCTCAAGGAAATTCTCGTTTGCAAAGCGAGGCACAAAAATATGCCGAGAAAGGCTATCGTGTTTTGGCTTTGGCTCAGTCAAAAGAGCCAATAGAGACAAATTTCCTCCCAGAAGATTTGCATGCTCAAGCACTGATAGTCATTTCTGATATATTACGTGATGACGCCAAGCAGACGTTGGCGTATTTTAAAAAGCAAGGAGTAGAATGTAAAATCATTTCAGGTGATGATCCAGTAACGGTCTCTGCCATCGCTAAGTCAGTCTCTTTAGCGGATGCAGAGAAGTATGTTGATGTAAGCCAAGTGAAGACAGATGAAGAATTAGAATATGCAGTGGAGAACGCTCAGGTCTTTGGGCGCGTGTCGCCTCAGCAGAAGAAAAGAATGGTACAAATTCTTAAACAAAAAGGGCATACGGTAGCAATGACCGGTGACGGCGTTAACGACATTTTGGCTTTTAAGGAGGCGGATTGTTCAATTGCTATGTGTGAGGGAAGTGAAGCGGCTAAACAAACGGCTAATCTGATACTTATGGATAATAATTTTTCAGCCATGCCCTATATTGTCAACGAAGGACGGCGTGTGATTAATAACTTGACTCGGACGGGTTCTTTGTTAATGGTGCGCATGATGTTTTCAATTGCATTGACAGTTTTGACCTTGTTTGTGGGGAATATATATCCTTTTGAGCCTATCCAATTGACGGTTTTGACAGCCTTTTTTGTGGGTATTCCGTCATTTTTCCTTAGTTTTGAATCAGATTTTTCACAGGTACGCGGAAGTTTTTTACGACTTTTATTTGAACGCTCCTTTCCTGTTGGATTAAGTATCGCTGTTGGAGCAACACTTATTGGAGGAATTGGTGCTTCCATTGGGATTTCGCAGTCGGAACTTGCGATGATGACAGTACTCTTTTCTGCTTGGAATTATATTTTGATGCAGCATAGAATATTTTGGCCAATCAAACGCTATCGCTTATGGATTTTCACGCTTACACAGCTCTCTTTTTTGATTGCTCTCCTTGTAGGATCGGACTTTCTCAACTTGGCTTGGCCAAGTCTTGGGCATTTACTTCTACTTTTACCTTTTCTCCTTGTTGCACCGGTTGCCCAGTATCTGCTCTTGAAAAGTTCAAGCTTTATTTTTAAAAAGTTGTAATCAAGCTGAATTACAAATAAAAGGTCTAGAGAAGATAGGTCTAGCCTTTTTCTTTTATGCAATAAAGAGTTGAGGTGAAATGTGAATAAAAATATGCTATAATTATGCTGATTAACTATAGAAAAAAGTGAGGTGACTCATGAAAGGGATTATTTTAGCAGGCGGTTCGGGGACGCGCTTGTATCCATTGACGCGTGCAGCAAGTAAACAACTGATGCCCGTCTATGACAAACCAATGATTTATTATCCATTATCTACACTGATGCTGGCTGGAATCAAAGATATTTTGATTATCTCCACACCAGAAGATACACCGCGTTTCCAAGAACTCTTGCAAGATGGTTCTGAATTCGGTCTTAATCTACAGTATGCTGTTCAGCCAAGTCCAGATGGTTTGGCTCAAGCCTTCCTCATTGGTGAGGAATTTATTGGAGATGATTCTGTTGCTCTTATCTTGGGAGACAATATTTATCACGGACCAGGCATGTCTAAGCTGCTTCAAGCAGCTGCAGCTAAAGAAAAAGGAGCAACGGTGTTTGGCTATCAAGTGCCTGATCCAGAGCGTTTCGGTGTTGTAGAATTTGACAAAGACATGAATGCTGTTTCGATTGAAGAAAAGCCAGAAGTACCAAAATCTGACTACGCTGTAACAGGCCTCTACTTCTACGATAATGATGTCGTAGAGATTGCTAAAAGCATCAAGCCTTCACCACGTGGCGAGCTAGAAATTACAGATGTGAACAAAGCTTATCTCGAACGAGGGGATCTTTCTGTAGAACTTATGGGACGTGGTTTTGCATGGCTTGATACAGGTACGCACGAAAGCTTGCTCGAAGCAGCGCAATATATTGAAACAGTTCAACGTATGCAAAATGTCATGGTTGCCAACCTTGAAGAAATTGCATGGCGTATGGGCTACATTTCAGGAGAGGCTGTGCGTGAACTTGCACAACCTCTGAAGAAAAATGCATATGGCAAGTATTTGCTTAAATTGGTAGGTGATAAATAAAATGGCAGAGAACTTTTTCGGAAAAGAACTCGCAGCACGTAAAATCGATGCAATCCCAGGCATGTTAGAATTTGACATTCCTGTGCATGGGGATAATCGTGGCTGGTTTAAAGAAAACTTTCAAAAAGAAAAAATGTTGCCTCTAGGTTTCCCAGAAAAATTCTTCGCAGAAGGAAAATTACAAAATAATGTTTCTTTCTCACGTAAGAATGTCCTTCGTGGTTTGCACGCAGAACCTTGGGATAAGTATATATCTGTAGCAGATGGTGGACGTGTGTTGGGCTCATGGGTAGACCTTCGTGAAGGTGACAGCTTTGGGCATGTCTATCAAACGGTGATTGATGCCAGTAAGGGCATTTTTGTACCACGTGGCGTTGCTAATGGTTTCCAAGTTTTAAGTGACGCAGTTTCTTACTCTTATTTAGTGAATGACTACTGGGCTTTGGAACTTAAGCCAAAATATGCTTTTGTAAACTATGCGGATCCAACTCTAGGTATCGAGTGGGAAGACCTTGAGAACGCTGAAGTGAGTGAAGCGGATAAACATCATCCTATGCTTGCAGATGTAAAACCGTTGACAGCAGATTTACTCGGTTAGAGTGAGTGTCAAGCAGAGGTTTAGGAGTTTGATTGCTTGTGAAAAAGAGGAGGACAGAAAGTTCTTCTTTGGAAGGGATAAAAAGTGTTCTCTTGATAGAAAACATCTAACATTATCGTTTACAGCAAAACTTTATTAAATATAATTAGGGAAAAACAATGACTGAATTTAAAAACATCGTAGTCACTGGTGGTGCTGGATTCATCGGTTCAAATTTCGTACACTACGTTTATAACAATCATCCAGACGTACATATCACTGTTTTGGATAAATTAACCTATGCAGGAAATCGTGCCAATATCGACATGATTCTTGGAGATCGTGTCGAACTTGTAGTTGGCGACATCGCCGATCCAGAGATTGTGGATCAAGTTGCTTCTAAGGCAGATGCTATCGTGCATTATGCGGCAGAAAGCCATAATGATAACTCGCTTAAGTCACAAGATGAATTTATCCATACCAACTTTATCGGAACCTATACACTGATTCAAGCGGCACGTAAATACGATTTGCGTTTTCACCATGTGTCAACAGATGAAGTTTATGGTGATTTGCCTTACCGTGAAGATTTGCCAGGTCATGGAGAAGGAGAAGGTGAGAAATTCACCGATAAAACACCATACAATCCTTCAAGTCCTTATTCATCAACAAAAGCCGCATCTGATTTGATTGTTCGCGCTTGGGTACGTTCATTTGGATTGAAGGCTACAATTTCAAACTGTTCAAATAACTATGGGCCTTACCAACACATTGAAAAGTTCATTCCCCGCCAAATCACAAATATCTTGTCAGGCATCAAACCAAAACTTTATGGTGATGGTAAAAATGTGCGTGACTGGATTCACACAGAAGACCATTCTTCAGGCGTTTGGGCAATTTTGACTAAAGGGCGTATGGGTGAAACCTACCTTATCGGAGCTGATGGTGAGAGAAGCAATAAAGAAGTTTTGGAAGAAATCTTAACAGAAATGGGACAGGCACCTGACGCCTATGATCGTGTAACTGACCGTGCAGGTCATGATTTACGTTATGCTATTGACAACACAAAACTTCGCACAGAACTTGGTTGGGAACCTAAACATACTGACTTTGAATCAGGCTTAAAAGCCACAATTGATTGGTATACAGAAAACCAAGACTGGTGGAAGGCAGATAAAGCTGCAGTAGAAGCGAAATATGCTGAAAGCCAACAAGTTCTCTAAGATAAAGGAATAGATATGATTTTAATTACTGGTGGAAATGGCCAACTTGGTACAGAGCTGCGCCATCTTCTAGATGAACGTGATGTGAAATATGTTGCGGCAGATGTCAACGAGCTTGACATTACAGATAAAGCTGCAGTTGATGCTTTCTTTGATGAAAACAAGCCAGAATTGGTTTACCATTGTGCTGCATACACTGCTGTAGATAAAGCTGAGGATGAGAGCAAGGCACTGAATGAAAAAATCAATGTTGACGGTACACGTCATGTGGCTGAGGCAGCCGCTCGTGTTGGAGCGACACTTGTCTATGTTTCAACAGACTATGTCTTCAATGGTGATTTACCAGTTGGTCAAGAATGGGAGGTTGATGATCCAACTGATCCTCAATCGGAATATGGGCGTACGAAACGTTTAGGTGAACGCGCCGTGGAAGAATCTGGTGTGAAATTCTATACGATACGTACAGCTTGGGTTTTTGGTAACTATGGCCATAATTTCGTTTTCACAATGCAGAACTTGGCGAAAACACACGATACTTTGACAGTAGTAAACGATCAACATGGTCGTCCTACATGGACGCGTACTCTGGCAGAGTTTATGGTTTACTTGGTTGACAATGATGTCAACTTGGGTTACTACCACCTGACAAACGATGCCGCAGCAGGTGAGGATGTCACTTGGTTTGACTTTGCATCAGAAATCTTGAAGGATACAGATACAAAGGTAATACCTGTTGATTCAAGTGCTTTCCCAGCAAAAGCCAAACGTCCTTTTAATTCGACAATGAGCCTAGAGAAAACAAAAGCGACGGGCTTTGACATTCCAACATGGCAAGAAGCTTTAGCTCAGATGCTTGCGAAAGGTGATTTACGCCCAGATAAAACAGGTGTAAAAGGAGATATTAATAAGAAATAAAGCGCTATTCTGTCGGAAACGGCAGAATTCTCGTTTTGAGAGGCTATCAATATTATGATAAAACACATTTTTATCATAGGGAGTCGTGGACTTCCTGCAAAATATGGCGGTTTTGAAACTTTTGTGGAAGAGCTCGTCAAACATAAAAAAAATGAAAACATTAAATATCATGTAGCTTGTCAAAGCGAGAATTCGGATTTGACGAGTCTTTCTGATGGACATTTTGATTATTTAGGGGCCGATTGCTTTGTGATTGATGTGCCTAATATAGGTGCTGCTCGTGTTATTGCATATGATATTCTAGCTATAAGAAAATCTCTTGAAATCATTAAACAAGAGGGAATAGAAAAACCTATTTTCTACATTTTAGGTAACACTATTGGTGGAGTTATCGGAACTTATGCCAGAAAAATACATGGCATAGGCGGTAAGCTTTTTGTTAATCCAGATGGTCTTGAATGGCGCCGAACAAAGTGGTCTGCGCCGGTGCGTAAATATCTTAAATTTGCCGAGAGAAAAATGGTCCGTCATGCAGACTTGATTATTAGTGATAATCAAGGGATTCTTGACTATCTACGTGCAGAATATGGGCAAGTAAATAGTGATGTTATTGCTTATGGAACGGAAAAATTCAAATCAGATTTGACAGAATCTAAAACTCTGCTAAAATATGGGGTCAGTGATTATTATTTGATTGTGGGGCGCTTTGTGCCTGAAAATAATTACGAATTGCTGATTCGCAATTTTATGGAAAGTAAGACCACGCGAGATTTAGTCATTATTACGAATTACGAAGGAAATCCTTACTATGAGGAACTTCGTGCTCAAACGGGGTTTGACAAAGATCCGAGAATTAAATTCGTTGGCACTGTTTATGATCAAAATGAATTGCGTTATATTCGTGAGCAGGCCTTTGCTTATTTACATGGTCACGAAGTTGGTGGAACCAATCCAGGGCTTCTGGAAGCCATGTGGTCAACACCAGTAAATATCGTTCTTGGGGTGAATTTTAATCGAACAACTGCAGAGGATGCTGTCCTCTATTTTGACAAGGAAAATTTACTAACCGTTTTGTCAGAGGTTGAGCTGATGTCCTCTGAAGCGCGTCAACGTTTGAAATACAGAGCGAGATCCATTATTGAAGAAAAGTACACTTGGGATCACATTTGTGCCCAGTATGAAACTTTATTTATAAAATAAGTGACTGAAAGAGACCTTTCAACATGCCCAAAGTTAATATTTTAATGTCAACTTACAACGGTGAAAAGTTTGTTGCAGAGCAAATCGAAAGCATTCAAAAACAAACCTTTCAAGACTGGACGCTCATCATCCGTGACGATGGGTCAAGAGACACTACCGTTCAAATTATTGATCGTATTGCCAGTGAAGATAGCCGTATCCAAGTACTCAAAGCTCAAAATGTCGGTGTCATTCAATCCTTCTATGAATTGGTAAAAGCTGATACTGCAGATTTTTATTTTTTTGCTGATCAGGATGATTACTGGCTGCCTAACAAATTAGAAATTATTTTGCGAGAAGCAGAAAATCATGACAACAGTATACCGACCATGTATTACACCGACCTCAAAGTCGTCGACAAAGATTTGACGGTCTTATCAGAAAGCATGATTCGTAGTCAATCTGATCATGCGAATACACAATTGGTCCAGGAACTTACTGAGAACACGGTTACAGGTGGAGCCAGTATGATTAACCATGCTCTAGCAGAAGAGTGGAAAACTACCGATGATGTCATCATGCACGATTGGTATTTGGCGCTTCTTGCAACGGCTATTGGTAAACTGGTTTATATTGATCAACCAACTCATCTTTATCGTCAACATGATGCGAATGTTCTGGGTGCAAGGACATGGACGAAACGCATGAAAAAGTGGTTGCATCCTAATCTTTGGTTTGAAAAATATTGGTGGCTTATCGAATCAAGTCAAAAACAGGCACAGAAACTCTTAAAAGAGCAATTAGCCCATATGTCAGTACACAATAGAGAGCTAATCCAAGCTTACGTTAAATTATTGGACATGCCAAAAGAAAAGCGACGTCAAACGCTTTATCAATATGACATACGGAAAAACAAGGGATATCACACTAAAATTTTCCGTACACTCATCCTCACAAAATTTGCATACAAAGGAAAAAACAAATGAATTTCTTCAGCCGTAGAAATCAAATTCTACTCAAAGAACTGATTAAAACCGACTTTAAACTGCGCTATCAAGGAAGTGCTATTGGTTACTTATGGTCTATACTCAAACCTGTCATGCTCTTTTTGATTATGTATTTAGTCTTCGTGCGTTTTATGCGTTTTGGGGAAGGGACCCCTCATTTTGCAGTAGCACTGCTTTTGGGGATTACAATCTGGAGTTTCTTTGGTGAAACAACGGGGGTGGGAATGCTTTCCATCGTTAGTCGTGGTGACATGCTCAGGAAAATCAACTTTTCAAAATCTGTTATCGTTTTTTCAGTAGTAATAAATGCTTTCATTAATTTAATGATTTCACTTGCTGTGGTTACCATATTTGCTTTGATTAATGGTGTACAGATGTCATGGACAGTCATTTTTGTTGTACCTCTTTTATTTCAGCTTGTACTCTTTACCACAGGGATTTCCTTTATGCTTTCGACATTCTTTGTCTATTTTAGAGATTTAGGACCCATCTGGGAAGTCATCATGCAAGCTGGTTTTTATGGTACACCAATTATTTATCCTATTACACAAATTTCAACGAATCATCTGGATGTGGCAAAGATTCAAATGCTCAACCCAATGGCACAAATTATTCAAGACATGCGCTATGTCTTGACCTTTAGTAACAATACGAATCCTACCTTGTGGCAACTATGGGATAATCCCCTAGTAATTGCCATTCCCTATGTTCTTTCTGTACTTATCTTTGGCTTAGGATTATGGGTATTTAATAAAAACGCCAATAAATTTGCAGAAATAGTTTAAGGAGGAAAAAATGTCAGAAGTAGCAGTAAAAATAGATCATGTAAGTAAATACTTCCGCCTCCCAACAGAAGCAAGTACGAGTCTCCGTACCACCTTGGTGAACCGTATGCGGGGCATTAAGGGTTACAAAGAACAGCACGTGCTTAAAGACATCGACTTTACCGTCGAAAAAGGCGACTTTTTTGGCATTGTTGGTCGTAATGGTTCGGGAAAATCGACGCTTTTAAAAATCATTTCCCAAATATACACCCCAGAGAAAGGGAGTGTAACTGTTAATGGAAAACTGGTCAGTTTTATAGAGCTGGGTGTTGGTTTTAATCCTGAACTTACGGGTAAAGAAAATGTTTATCTGAACGGTGCAATGCTTGGCTTTTCAACAGAAGAAATCGACCATATGTACGATGATATTGTTGAATTTTCAGAACTTCATGAGTTCATGAATCAAAAGCTAAAGAACTATTCGAGTGGGATGCAGGTACGTTTGGCTTTTTCAGTTGCTATAAAAGCTAAAGGTGATGTCCTTGTTCTTGATGAAGTCCTTGCTGTTGGTGACGAGGCTTTTCAACGCAAATGTAACGACTATTTCTTGGAGCGTAAAGCCTCAGGAAAGACAACAATTTTAGTGACACATGATATGAATGCTGTTCAGAAATATTGTAACAAAGCCATTTATATTAAAGAAGGTGTTGTTGAAAAAGGAAATATCCAAGACATTACCAATAAATATTCTGAAGATAATCTCGCAAGAAATAACTTGAAGGGTGGCGATGTAGAAGAAGCGGCCGCAAAAATTACAATTGAACCCACCTCAGCCCTCTCCCTTTCAAAACCGGATGAGTTTTTTACAGCAAATTTAAATGTTGACCTTTACGATAAAACCCTTGATAGGTCGGACCTATTTATTTCCTATAGTCTTCATGATGTGACACGTGGCGGCATTGTTTATGACAGTGGTTCGTTACCCATTCATACTGTAAATACTATTGAAATCCCAATGAGGAACTTCCACAATACAGAGTTTGGTTTAGTGGCAACGATACGGATGAAGCAACGCGTAGCAGAGGATGGTTTTATTGAAACTGAACTTCTCACTGCTTCACCAATGCTCAGTTTTGTTTACAGAGATTCTTCAGACAAGCGAACTTACGGACTTTTAAAAGAAATCAAATGATACCAAAAAAGAAAATCAAACTTTATTCATGGAAAGCTCCAGGCGGAAAACCAAATTTTGGTGACGAACTTGGTCCTGAAATTATCCAAAATTTATTCTCCTACATTGAAATCGTCTACGAATCAGATATTAAGAAGGCTGATATGATTTCTGTGGGCAGTCTGCTACACATTTTGCTTGATTTAGAGCACAACCGCCCAACAAAAAAAATGCACATTTGGGGAAGTGGTACAATCTATCCGCTTCAAGCAAGAGTAGGCTCCATCAAGGAAACCTATCCTTTGCATGAGTTTTCATCGCTAAATTTTTCAAAGTTAAAATTTCATGCAGTACGCGGTAAGTTGACACAACAGGACTTGAAGCTTCCACCACTTCCTCTAGGCGATCCGGGAATTCTTGTAAATAAAGTGTATGAAGAAAGCCAGGTCAAGGAAGATAAAATAGGTATCATCCCTCACTTCGAGGAAGCTGATCAACCACTCATTAAAAAGTTAGCAGCAGACTCAAGATTTAAAATTATTGATGTTTTGCGGGCACCGCAAGCCGTCATTACCGATATTACATCGTGTAAGCTTATTTTTTCCTCGTCTCTTCACGGTTTGATCGTGGCGGATAGTTTTGGTATTCCCAACCTCCACATGAATCTATCAGATCGACTTGTCGGAGGAGACTTTAAGTTTGAAGATTACTACTCAGGAATAGGAAAGCAGCATCAATTGGCAAATCTAAACAGAATTTTAAGTCAAGAATATCACGCGCAGCTTATTGAAGAATATCAGCCTATTACTGACCTTGAAGGAAAACAAGAAGCCTTATTAAAAGCTTTTCCATACAGAAGAATAAACTATATCTACTCATTGCTCGCCAAGCTGAAAAAAAGGTTATAAGGAGAAAAAATGAACATAGCTAAAAATAAAAAATTAAAACTCCCAGCAGAAAAATTCTTTATCATAGTTGTGCTCATTTTTGGTGTATTGGCTACCTTTCTTACTCCGCCGCTGTCAACAGGAGATGAAGGCTATCATCTTAGTTATGCCTATAGTCAGTTTTCATCTACTCATCCCGAAGTGATGTCTAAGCCAAGCCTCCGTGTGATGGAGAATGAGGCTATTGGAGGGGTTACAGGAAGTACAGCAGATATCAGCATCAAGGATACCATTTTCAAAAAAGTTGACTTGGGGAATGACGGTATTCGTTTTAATTTAACGAGTAATGGGAATAGCTTTGTTCCTATCAATCTTATGCACCTTCCAGCTTCGGTAGGTGTACTCATTGCGCGATTGATTTATCCGAGTATCGGAGTGATGGATTATGGGGGCAGATTGGCTAATCTTCTCTTTTTCGCCCTCTGTTTTTATTTTATCATCCAAAAAAGTAAGCAAGGGAAATGGCTTATGGTCATGCTTTTCACGGTTCCTTACCTTATGAAAATTGCCAGCCCAAGCTATGATATCTTTAGCTTTATCGTCTTTGCGATGTTTGCGCTCAATTTCTTAGAATTGACTCAAATCAAGAGCTTCAAAGAATTAAGCAGAAAACAGCGTCTTTATACCTTAACCACAATTTTGCTCCTCTTTTTCGCAAAGAAGAATTATGTTTTCTCACTTTTTGCTCTAGTCGGTCTCCCCATGTTTTACAGACCTATAGTTGCATACCTCAAAAAGATGAAGAGCGCAACAAAATGGGTTTCGTCCTTTATAGTTACTCTCTTGATTGTTGGGACTCTTGTCGTTTTTAATGAAAAATTTGGCTTAGTTCATTTTACAAAAGTCTTTTTTAATAACTATCTCAACTTTGCAACAATGGGAACCAATGCGCGCAGAATGTGGATGATTACCCCAATGAATCTTCCAGACTTTTTCAACATTATCTGGATTCTTTTATTCTGTTGGGTAGCCATGGGAGAGTTTAGACAGGTTTATTCCAAATGGACGACTTGGGTTTCTGGTATGACTTATTTCATCAACTGGGTAGGGATATTTGCAGGAATCTATATTGGACAGAGGACGCTTTCGGCATTTGATGAACTCTCTGGTCGTTATCTGCAGCCCTTTATCATTTTTTTCCTCCCAGCCCTACAGAATTTGGGAGCAAAATATAACATCAAACTTTCAGAAAAAACAGTTGCCAACATTTCCAAAGTTTCTACGATTACGATAATGATTCTTTACCTCCTTATCGTCTTCTACCGAGGCTTTATTCTCAGAGTAAAACCAACAGGAGTTGTCTAAAGAAAGAGTATACCTATGAATGATAAGATTTCAGTTGTAGTCACTTGCTATAATCATGAAAAATATATTGAACAGTGCATAAGAAGTATCTTTGAGCAAACTCATCAAAATATTGAACTTATTATTTTTAATGACGGTTCAACAGATCATTCTGGAGAAATTATTTCTTCACTGCTTCCAGAATCCCCCTTTCCAGAAACGCGCTATTTTTCAGGTGAAAATCAAGGCGTAGTAAAAATAAGAAATGCTGCTCTGGATAGGATTACTGGTGATTATCTCTTATTTGTCGACAGTGATAACTTTTTAAACAAAGACCATATCGAAATCTTGCTCAGAGAGGCAAAAAAACATGGTGATGTAGACATCGCCTACTGTCAACTCTGGGATTTTGAAAAAAAGAGAAATATTTTGCATGAAAACCTAGACTTTTCTCTCAATGATGAATTGGTGCAAAATGTTATTGACATGTCTTCCTTAGTAAAAACTCAGGCGATTGGAAATGCGAGATTTGATGAGAATTTGCGAAGTTTAGAAGATTATGATTTTTGGCTCAACCTCTTTCTCAACAACGGTGCAAGTGCTTATTTTGTGAGAGAAACTAAGTTAAACTATCGCGTACTGGAAGCTTCACGGAGCCAAAGGGATGATTTGGACAGGTATTTTGATGATTATCTTTATATTTTAAATAAATATAAAGATGTCCTTGGAGACAGGTACGCACAGGCAATCAAGCAAAACCTCATAGTTAGTGCGAGCAACTATAGAGAGATGGCAGAGGTTGCGGATGAACGTCTTGCATTAATAAGGCGCTTGGAGCAAGAACTCCAACGTAAAGAATGGGAGATAGAGAGCAAAGAGGTACATATACAAAACATCACCCAGTCAAAAAGTTACAGACTGGGAAGTGCTATCGTGAAAAATATTAAGCGTGTCTCTCATGTTTTACGTCATCCAAACTTGTGGCTAAAAATGCCCAAGAGGATTTTTAAAGCCCTAGGGTTAAAATTCCACCCAGTTCTCAAAATCAAAAAAGAAATACTAAGTCTTTTACGCAATAAATCACGCAAAAACAACAACTATCACAATCCTAAGCGTGTCCTTGTTTACGTCATTTATTCAAACGGTAAAAAGCTTCAGGAGTACAAGCTGATTTTTCTTGAGGCTCTGGCTAGACTGTCGCATAAAATCGTCATTGTTGTCAATGGTTCTCTCGTCCTAGAAGACCAAAAGATCTTGGAGGGCTTTGGAGAAGTAATTCTCCGGCCAAATGAGGGATATGACACAGCAGCATTTAGACAGGGCATTTTGGAGCTAGAAAAAACCGTTCTTTCACAATACGATGAACTGCTACTTGTTAATGACACAAATGTTGGGCCCTTTATGGACTTGGAAATAACCTTTAGGGAAATGGCTGAGCGTAAATTGGACTTCTGGGGTATCTCCTATGGCGAACCCCAAGAAGATTTTACGGGTTATAACAAATATAAAACCATTCCAGTTCATCTCCAATCGTATTTCCTCGTTATTGAAAAAAGTATGTTCACTTACCCAGGTTTCATAAAATACTGGAAAAATATGGACGATACAAATTCGAGAAATAAAGCGATTGGTAAACATGAAACTGTGTTTACAAAACATTTTGAAGATTTAGGGTTTAAGCATGGTGCAGTAAGTAACAACAATGGTGACAGTGCGATGTATATGCATCCACTTGTCATGCTGAAAGATTTCAAAGTTCCTTTAGTAAAATACACAGCATTTTCAAATTACGATAACGACAAGTTTGCCTGGCAAGGCATAACAAGAGAAACAGAAGTTCCTGCCTTAATTGATTATATAAAGTCAAGTACTTCCTATCCCTCAGAAGTTATTGATGGGATAATGGAGGATATCAAGAATACAAAACCCAAAGAGCATATCCTGATTATTGATGGTGTTGAAAATGCTATTCCACAGTGTACACGCTATCGTGTTGAAAATAAAGCTGCACAGTTAAAATCGCTTGGCTTTGACGTGTGGGTAGTAAATGCTTCAAGCTTTAAGATGGGTTATGCAGAAAATGCAAGCCATATCATTATCTATCGTACGGGTTACTCAGAAGAACTAGAAAAGTTATGTCAGCTTGCTAAAAAGTATAATAAGCCTGTTTATTATGATATTGATGACCTTGTTATTGATACAAAATACACCGACTTGCTGACTTATACGCAAGAACTCTCTGATTTAGAGAAACACGCGTATGACAGTGGCGTTCACTCTTATGGGAGGATGATGGCGCTGTGTGATAGCGTGATAACAACGACTCGTGATCTTAAAGAGGAGCTGAAAAACTACAGTTCAAATGTATTATTAAATAGAAACCTTGCCAGCGAAGAACTGGTGAGCCTCAGTCAAAAAGCACTCAAAGATTATTCAAAAGAAGACGCAAAAGTTAAAATAGGATACTTCTCCGGTTCAATCACACACAATGAAAATTTTGAAATGATTAAACCAGCGATTGTTCAAATTTTAGAAAAATATCCCAATGTAGAACTTCACTTGGTCGGTTATATCGATCTCCCACAGGACTTGCAAAAATTTTCAAGACAAATCAAAATGAATGATTATGTAGATTGGAAAGAGCTGCCGAAACTTATTAGTCAAGTGGATATTAACTTGGCTCCTCTAGTGGATAATGTGTTCAATCGGGCAAAATCAGAAATCAAGTGGCTGGAAGCTGCTCTTGTAAAGATTCCAACCCTAGCAAGTAATTTAGGATCTTTTGAAGAAATGATTGAAGACGGAAGAACGGGTCTCTTGGCTCAACCAAATGAATGGTATGAAAAACTAGAAGCACTTATCGAAAGTCCAGAAAAAAGAAAAGCAATTGCCGAAAATGCCTATGATTTTGTTTTAGAACATTGCACAGCTAAAGATCATACAGATGAATTTACCAAGAGTATAAGCGAATAATGTTTGGGGCAGGGAAGACTTAATTTAAGTGCTTTTCAATCAATTTTTCTTACAGAGCCTGTCTTGCTGAATGAGAGGCTGACCATGATTGCATTTCGAATAACGAGGAAAGAACAATGAAAAATATTTTATTCGTTTCTCCAACAGGTACCTTTGATAATGGAGCAGAAATCTCAATTTTTTATCTGATGACTGCGTTAGTTAAACGTGGGAACAAAGTGATAAATGTTGCACCAGGTTATCAAGGGGAGGATAAAACAAGTTACCAAAACAAATTTAAGGCTTCGGGTATCGATACCTATATTCTTCCAGCAGGAAAATGGTGGTGGGAAGATGCACCAGGAGGGCTTCCAGAAGATGCTAAGGTTCGTGCCTTTTATTATCGCGAAAACATTGCGCAAATCAGACAACTGATTCAGGAAAACAGCATAGATTTAGTGGTTACTAATACGGTGAATATGTTTCAAGGCGCGCTTGCTGCTGCGTGTGAGTCAATTCCTCATTTTTGGTTAATCCATGAGTTTCCAGAAAATGAGTTTGCTTATTATCTTGATAAGATAGATTTTATAGCAGAGTATTCGAAAGAAATCTACAGTGTGACAGGGCTTCTGAATCAAAAACTGAATCTTCTCTTTGGAGAAAAAGACATTAAGCAGTTCATTCCTTATAGCGAAGTGGATGCCTCGCCATTAAAAAAAGGAGAAAATATTCGTTTTGTGTCAGTAGGGCGTTTGACCGAACGTAAAAATCAATTGGAACTTTTAAAAGCTTATCACCAGTCTGGAAAAACGGATGTTGATCTTGTTTTAATCGGTGCCGGAGATGAAGACTACAAAATCAAGTGCTTAAATTATATTAAGAAATATAATTTGAAAAATGTGAAGTTGACCGGTCATCTGGATAATCCCTGGGAAGAACTTACAGATAAGGATATTTTTGTCAGCAGTTCGGCTATGGAGACCTTTGGTTTGGTTTATATTGAAGCTCTACTCAAGGGACTTCCTGTTATCATATCGGACAACCCGGGTTACGCGTCTGCATACAAGATTTTTCAAGAAGGAGAGATGTATCCTTTAGGAGATATTGAAGCCTTATCTGAAAAAATGAGCTTGAGCCTAGAAACTTTTACAGAGCAAAAGCAAAACAGCATCAATAAAATTTCGGAAGTACGAGAGAAATATTCTATAGAGTTTGTTTATAAAACGTTTATTGAAGAAGCTGAAAAAGTCCAAGGCAGTGAGAAGAAAGCCGTGCGACATATAGAAAATCTACTCACAGTGAATGCAGACAGTTCAAGTTCGTTTAAGTCTGAAATAAAGAGAACGGTTAAAAGAGTGCTCTTGAAATTTAAGAAACGATAAATATGAATATAACAATTTGTTTGGTCGCTTATGCCCAAAAATTCACGGAAACAGAATCTTTTGCATCACTTGTCAAACTTAGTGATGCAATCAAAAAAAAGCTCAATGTCATTGTATTTGATAACGGAGCTATAGACTATTCAGAGATAAAGCTTTCCCCTCTTTTTCATTCACTCACATATCTTTATAATCCTAATCCTAAAGAACGAGGGACCCGTATAGCATATGAGACTTCTCTCTCTTTGTCAAAAGACGAATGGCTGATGTTGCTGGACGATGATACCTTACTTACAGAAAGCTATATGCTTACTCTGTTTTCTGAGTTAGAAGGTGAAGAAAGAGAGAGTGACATCGTTGCTTACTGCGCGAAAATATATGATGGCACAACACAGATTTCTCCCACAGCAAGTGAGACTTTGGACATGCTCCTCTACCCAAGAGAAGCGGGTGTCTATCACCAAGATATTTCTGGAATATCCAGTACGCTAACGCTGAACGAGTCTTTCCTTGAACAAATCGGTGGTTTTACAAAAGAGTTTCCTCTTGACTATCTGGACCATTGGATCTTTTCAAAAATCATTTCGAGTCATAAAAAGGTCAAGGTGTTGCAATGTAAGCTTAGCCATAAGCTATCAGTTCAAGATTTATCCAGTCTGTCAGAGGAAAGATTTCATAGTATTTTTAGCAGCGAATATCGATTTTACAAAGCCTATAAGCCCGACTTGCTCTGTCAACTTAAAAGAAAATATGTTAAAATGATTCTGAAAGGTCTTTTGAAAAGAGATTCTGGAATCAGATGGAAGTACTTGATTAAATTAATGTTACAAGTGAAAAAGACAAATCCAAGACTAAGAGAGGAATTTCATAGATTTGACTAACAAAGCAAAAATTCTTCTAATCATTCCTGCGTATAACGAGGGAGAAGGCATTGCAGAGAATATCAAAAAAGTAGAAAATTATATTAAAAGTTCTTTTTATGACTTAGATTATGTAGTCATAAATGATGGTTCGACAGATAACGAAGAAGAAGTGCTGAAAGAGAACAAGATTAATCATGTTGAACTCATTCAAAACCTTGGAATTGGTGGAGCTGTACAGACAGGATATATGTATGCCTATAGAAAGGGTTATGATATCGCAGTCCAATTTGATGGTGATGGACAACATGATATCGAATCACTTCCGCAACTGATAGACCCTGTTATAAATAACCAAGCAGATTTTACTGTTGGTTCAAGATTCCTTGATGAGAGCAATTCAGAGTTTAAGTCTTCAAGAACACGTCAAATTGGAATTAAGATTTTGTCCACTTTGATTCGTTTCACATCAAAGATACGTATAATGGATGTTACCAGTGGCTATCGTGCAGGGAATAGAAAAGTTATTGAGCAATTTGTGAAAAGGTATCCTCGGCAGTATCCAGAGCCAGAAAGCTACATGCATCTTTTTGCCAAAAATATTCGTGTAAAAGAAGTAGGGGTAAGAATGTTTGAACGAACTACGGGGACATCTAGCATAAGCCTTTTAAAAGGTGTAAACTATATGATTAGTGTTTCGTTGTCCATTTTAGCAACGTCACTATTAGGGAAGGGTAGAAAATGATGCCGTTACAACTACGAATATTAGCGATTATTCTAGCAGTTTCATTCTTTTTTTATACGATTCATCTTGTTAGAAAAGATAGAGCAGAAATTCGACACATGTTGAAATGGCTGGTTCTAGCGTTAGTTATTCTGTTTGGAGCGCTTTTTCCAGAAGTAGGAAGTGAAGTAGCACATTTCTTTGGTATTCAAACTCTTACAGCATTATCTTTGTTTATACTGGTGAGTATTTTACTGATAATTGTTTTGAAACATCAGATGTCTTTAATATCTGCCGAAAAGCAAATAAAAAATTTAGTTCAAGAAATATCACTACTTAAGAAGAATGTGGAAGAAGTGGAAAATAAGAATGATTCAAAACAATAATATTTTAATCACTGGTGGGGCAGGGTTTATTGGTTCATCTTTGGCTAATAAGCTTCTTCCTAACAACAAGGTTACGGTTATTGATGACCTCTCAATGGGAGATTTTTCTAACCTAAATAGCTCGAGTAATTTAATAAAAATAAAAGGCTCTGTAACGGATAAAGATCTGCTTGAGAAAGTATTTGACGAAAATGACTTTGATTATATCTTTCATCTTGCAGCAGTGGCCTCTGTAGCGGATTCAGTTGCTCGTCCATATGAAACTCATCAAGTCAATTTTGATAGTACAATGGCGATTTTAGAGATTCTACGGAAAAATAAAAAATCGATCAAACGTTTTATTTTTTCTTCAAGTGCAGCGGTTTATGGAGATGAACCGACTCTTCCAAAACAGGAAGAAAGCATCATTCGTCCTCTAACACCTTACGCGGTTGATAAATTTGCTTCGGAAAGAATGGTCATGGTCTATAATAACCTTTACAAAATTCCGGCAAGTGCAACGCGCTTTTTCAATGTCTATGGTCCGAACCAGAATCCTAATTCCCCATATTCAGGTTTTATTTCGATTTTGGTGGATCGCCTGAAAAACCAGAAACCTTTGACAATTTTTGGCGATGGTGAGCAAGCAAGAGATTTTGTCTATATTGATGATGTTCTCCAAGCGCTGCTTCTTATTGCCACATCTGACCAATCTTTAGGCCAAGTGTACAATGTTGGGACTGGAATAAAGACGACTTTGAATGATTTGATTCGCTTTTCCCAAAGCAATTTAGGCAAAGTGGTAGATGTCAAATATGCTGAACCAAGAGAAGGCGATATTAAACTTTCAATCAGTAACATCCAAAAATTAAAGAAAATAGGATATAATCCAAAGTATAATCTCGAAAGTGGAATGAAGAAATACTTAGATTATGAATTTCACAAATGAAAAACGAGTTTAAATCAGGAATATTTTTCACGGCAATTGCTCAGTACAGTACCGTAGTTGTACAACTCATCCTCAATATGGTGCTTTCACGGCTATTGACCCCTGAGCAAATAGGGATAGTAACTACGGTACAAGTGTTAATTTTATTTTTCCAACTCTTAACTGGTACGGCTATCGCACCAGCAATTGTGCAAAATAAAGAGTTGAAGCCTGAAGATTATGGAGTGATTTTTAATTATACAATCTTAATTGGCGTGATTACCTCTCTATTTTTCGGAGTTGTTGGTGGCTTTACATTATCAACAATTTTCAACGACCCAATCTATATTCCGATCAGTTGGTCAATGTCACTTATAATTCTTACTGCAGCGATGAACCAAGTGCCTAATGGTATCCTCAGTAAGGAAAAGAGATTTAAGGCAATCAGCCTTAGATTGGCTGGGGCAAGCATAATTAGCGGGGTAATGGGTATAACTGCTGCATTAATGCATGCTGGGATATATTCATTGGTAATCACCTTTACGATGATTGAAGCAATCATACTTGTGTTGAATTTACGACTGGTAGATATTAAGTTTACAAGGTCAATGCATCTTGGCCCAATGAAGAAAATCTTTTCATTTGTAAAATATCAAACGAGCTTTTTATTATTAAACTACTTTTATCGTAACTTCGATAACCTACTTGTAAGTAAGTTTTTTGGCGCCAAGCCCTTAGGAAATTATTCAAGAAGTTATCAATTGCTATCACTTCCGATAACTGTATTCTTAAGTGTCGTCAATCCTGTTTTACAACCTATTTTGGCCGAACATGAAAAAAATGTCCCTTTAATAAGAGATACATATTTAAAAATTAGTCAAATCCTCGCCTTTATCGCTATTCCGGTATCTGTTTTCTTTTCACTCAATGCTGAACCCATCATTTACTTGCTGTTTGGGAATCAATGGGGCGGAGCAGTCGTGCCCTTGAAATTTTTAAGTTTGAGTATATGGGCACAGATGCTGGCACAGATGATGCCAGCGATATGGCAGGCAAGAAATCTTGTGAGGATCCAATCCTTTAATGGGATAGTTTCTTTAGGAACTATTTGCATAAGCATCATAGTTGGAATTTCCTTTGGTTCAATAGATACTGTGGCAATTGCAGTTTCCATCTCTTATATCATTAATTTTATTATTTCAGGAAGTTTGTTAATGAGTCGCGCACTTGAAGGGAAGTTTCGTCTAATAGTACGAAATCTCATCAAACCTTTCATTCTGGGAATACTACTTTATGCAGTTTTATATTTCACACAAGATTTTACTAATATTTTAAATTCCTTTGTTACCCTTCTTGTGAGAGGAAGTATTTGGCTAGCTTTGATTGTAGTTTTCTTGTACTTCTCTGGCGATTTGAAAAATATAAAACAATTGGTGAAAAATAATGAATAAAACAGTTGCGATTTTTAATGGATATTACCTGCCTCATTTAGGTGGTGTCGAACGCTATACCTACAATGTTAGTAAAAAACTGCACGAGCGGGGCTATAATGTCATTATAGTGACGACTCAGCATAGTGATGATTTGCTTAACGAAGAGGTACAAGATGGAATAAAAATTTATCGTCTTCCTGTAAAAAATATTTGGAAAAACAGATATCCATTTTTGAAAAAGAACGCCTTATATCATTCTTTAATAAAGAAAATTTCATCTGAACCCATTGATTATTATATCGCCAATACTCGTTTTCACCTTCCTGCCTTGTTAGGAACTGAACTGGCAAAGAAAAAAGGAAAAGAAGCAATCGTTATCGAGCATGGTTCGTCCTACCTTACCTTGAACCAGCCCATTTTAGATTTATTTTTACAAAAAATTGAGCATTGGTTGATAAAGAAGGTGAAGAAAAATACTTCCCTTTTTTATGGTGTATCCAAGGAAGCTTCTGAATGGTTGAAAACTTTTAACATACATGCAAAAGGTACACTTCCTAATGCAGTCTCCATTGAAGAGTATAATAACCAAAAGATAGAAAAAGTCCAGGATAAGATTGTTATTTCCTATGCTGGGCGATTGATTCCACAGATGAAAGGCGTTGAAATATTGCTTTCGGCTTTTGAAAAGCTTTCAAAAGAACGAGAGGACTTGGAACTGATTATAGCTGGTGATGGTCCACTATTAAAGGATGTTCGGACACAGTATCAACAAGAAAATATAAAATTTTTAGGACGACTCCCTTATGAGGGCGTACTAGAGTTAGATGCGAAATCGGATATTTTTGTTCTGATGTCTCGGAGTGAAGGTTTTGCGACAGCAATGCTTGAGGCAGCCATGCTAGAGAATGTTGTAATTGCAACTCCAACTGTCGGTGGAGCACGAGATATTATGCCAGATGAAAGTTATGGCTTTATTATCGAAAACAGTGAATCTGCACTACTTCAAACGCTGAGAAAAATCATTGCGGATAAAGAAGAGATGAGACGCATACAGAAAAAAGTCTCTAAGAATGTGGTAGAAAACTTTACTTGGGAACAATCAGCAGAAGCTTTCGTAAAAGTTTTCAAAGAATTGGACGAGAAAAAATGAAAGAGATAACTCAAGAAGAACTTCGTGAAATACAGCTTGACCAACTGGCTTATATCGATACTATTTGTCGAGAAAATGGTATTGAATATACTTTAGCTGGCGGCTCTTTGATTGGAGCTATGCGTCATGGGGGCTATATTCCATGGGATGATGATATTGACATCGAGCTTACACGATCAAACTATGAACGCCTCATTAAGATTTTGATGGAAAAACTCCCAGATGAGAGATATGCTCTTCTTTACTATAAAGTCAGAGAAACTTATCTTCCTTTTGCAAAGTTATATGATACACGTACAACATTTGAAAGTAAAATTGATAATTTGAATAGAGGAACAGGAGTGTTTTTAGATATTTTTCCGATGGATATTTTACCGGATGATGCGGAAGAACGAAAGCAGTTTAAAAAAGAGTTCTTGAAAAAAGCCGTTCGATTAACGGCTTCAAATCCTCATGGTTTAGACTTTGCCAGTGCAAGCAGAAAACTTTATTTTTGGGGGAAGTTGATTTTGTGGATGCCGCAGCATCTCAAATACCGTGGAAAATATCGAACTTTAGCTGAACAGTTAGATCTCTTTATGCAAAAATACAATAATACAGATAACAATCTAGTCTCATATCTGTATACTGGTTATAAAAATGCAATTTTTCCTAAAAAAATCTGGGAAGAATATGAAGATGTAAAATTTGAGCATTTGATTTCTCGAAAACTGAAAGATCATGATGCTTATCTCTCCCGTCAGTATGGCGATTATATGAAATTACCCCCAGAAAATGAGAGAGTAAATCATGAATACTATAAATGGTTTTGGAAGGATAAATCATGAAATTTAGCATTATTATCCCAGTTTATAATTCGGAAAAGTATATCGAAAAATGCGTATCCAGCATTACTCAGCAAACACATCAAGATTTAGAGATTCTTTTAATAGATGATGGTTCAACAGATAATTCTGGAAATATATGCGATGAACTATCAAAGGCTGATTCCAGAGTGAAAACCATTCATCAAGAAAATGGAGGGACATCAAAGTCTAGAAACACAGGTTTAAAAGAAGCCACGGGCGACTATATTATGTTTATGGATAATGATGATTTATGGTCGACTAAAGATGGTTTGGCGGCTATAAACAGCCAACTTCTAGAATCTAAGGCTGATGTTTTAATGTTTGATTCTGCAATTGAACGTAATGGAAACGTAGATCATGTAGGAGAATCTAATTTTTCAAGAGATAGAGTATTAAAACAACCTACAGAAGTCGCTTTGAAAGAATTAATTGTAGGGAATAAATTGGTTCGAGCTGTTTGGACAAAGGTAATCAAAAATGATTTAATAAAAAAATATCATTTGGAATTTCCAGTAGGAATGAGAAATGAAGATACAGCTTTTACAGCAGATTTAATTGCTGTAGCTCAAAGCTACGACTGGTACAATTATCATTTTTACACTTGGATTAAAACAGGAGTGAGTCAAACTTCGCAAAGAGTCTCTCTTCAAAGTATGAAGGATTTAGAAGAAATTTTGGTTGCTAACTTCGATAGAGCTTCAAAAATAGAAAATAAAGAAATAAAAAAAGCTTTTTTATCTTATTTGGCCTATCCATATGTAGTTCTCTTAGGGCAAGCTAAAGAATATCAGAAACAAGATAAAACGGCGAGTCTCCAAATAATAAAAAACTTGGAACAATATAAATTTATCTTAAATATTGAGGGGCATCCCACAGTCAAAAAGATAAAATACATTTATAAAATATTTGGATTCAAAGTAGTCGTCCACCTTTTAGGAAGAGAAATGAATAGAATATACAGAACACAAGGAATTTGACATGGGATATAGTTTGACAATTCTGACCCCTACATACAATAGAGCATATGTCTTACCCAAGCTTTATGAAAGTTTAACAGGGCAGACCAATCTGGAGTTCACATGGTTAGTAGTCGATGATGGAAGCAGTGATAATACAGAAGAGCTAATCAACGAATTTATCAAAGAAGAAAAGATAAAGATTGTATATATTAAGCAAGAAAACGGTGGAAAGCACAGGGCTCTAAATACAGGAGCTAAAGCGGTTACTACTGATGCTGTATTTGTTGTAGACAGTGATGACTACTTGACTTCTGATGCAGTGGAAACAATTCTTAGCTCATGGAATATTGTAAAAGAAAACAAGCTTATGGGAATCAGCCTTTTACGAGGCTACAGTGAAACAGAGGTAATAGGGGAAGAGTTTCCTGAGAACTATCTCATTAAAAATTTCAATGAGGTCAGGTATAATATGGGGATAAAAGGAGATAAGGCAGAAATCATAGATGCTGAAATTATGAAATCAAGCCCATTTCCAGATATCCCTAGCGAACGCTTCATGAGTGAAGGAGTGGCTTGGAAAGAAATGGCTAAAAAGGGCGACTCACTCTTCATTAATAAGATTATCTATATCACAGAGTATCTTGAAGATGGCTATACAAGTTCTGGCAGAATGCTACTCATCAATAATCCACTTGGAGCCATGCTCAATGCAAAGATGGCGATGACAGATGAATTTACTCTAAAAGTTCGCTTAAGAAATGCTCTCCTGTACATTGCTTATGGCTACGTTGCGCATAAGAGTAGAAAAGAGATTGTTCAAGAAAGTGGTCAGAAAGCCCTTGTTCAGTCATTACTCCCATTTGGTTGGTTGTTTTACCGGTACTGGAAGTTTAAATATAAATTTTAAGTATAGGAATTGAAAGGAAAAAGAATGAAAACAGTCTTAGTTGCAGGAACATTTGATATTATACATGAGAGTCATATCAATATGCTTAAAAATGCGCGTAATCTTGGCGATCGCTTGATTGTTATGGTTTCTACGGATGAGTTTAACTGGAATGAAAAACAAAAACGAGCTTATCAGGAGTATGATACGAGAAAATATATTTTAGAAGCAATACGCTACGTTGATTTGGTTGTGCCAGAACAGTCATGGGATGATAAAGCGCTCTATATTGATATGTTCGATGTCGATATTTTTGCCATGGGAGATGACTGGCGGGGCAAATTTGATAGCCTTAAAGAACAGTTTCCAAATTTGAAAATAATGTATTTTCCACGTGGAAAAACATCTTCTTCTAAAATAAAAAAAGACCTTTGGGAAATGTATCAAGAAAAAGAAGAATAATTCGTAGGTAAAAATGGAGAGCTCATGTTAGAAAAAAATCTACCCATATTAAAAAGAAAGATGCCATACATACTTTTTTGTACGTTTTTTGGCCTCCTTTTTTTGAACATGCTATTTGCCCCAGTAAAAGCACAGGCTGCACAAGTAGAGAAATTATCGACTAGAATTGAAGTGAGCAATAACGGGACACCTGTCATAAATACTTCTTTCAGTGCTTTGAATGTTGAGGTTGCTATGCAGCAAATCAAGAAGGGGGAGTTTTCACAAAGCTTTCTTGAGGGGGGAGCATGGAAGACCTTTCTTCAAAGTGCTCCAAAATGGATGAAAGTTCAAGGAGATGAAGTTCTTTTTGATAATGGTTTGAAGTTTGGCCCAGGAATTATACTTAATGATGCAGATGCTAGAAAAATAATGAATAGTATTCTGGTTTCTAATGGGAAAGCTATTATTGAGCAGTTAAACTTAGAGACATCAGATGTACCAGAATCTCCAGTAGCTTTTTATCAGCCAGGCAAATTTACAAATAAATTTACCAATCAAAAAGGAATTGCAGAGACAACGTTGTCTGCAGGATTAACGGCTGTTTTAGATGCCCAGTTGAACTATGTCAAGTTGATTGATGTGCAGAACAACAATCAAACTTTTTCCATTGATTTGGAGAATACGAGTCCAGACTTGAAATTTAATTTGCAAAGTGTAACCCCAGAGGAGAAAACCACTTTTGGTCAGTATGTTGTCTCATTGGATCAGAGTTTGGAGTACCATCTTATCATCAACCGGAATCTGCTACACACGACAGATTCAGTGACGTTGTCCCTGCCTGCCAATTCTCAACTTGTTGTGGATTCCATCGAGAGTTCAAATCCTGAGGTAAAAATTACTCCCAATCTCCTTGCCTTTGATGAAAATACTGCAAGTGGTCCCTCTCCTGTTGTTGCTGCAACGGTAGGGTTTAGTGAGGGTTTGAATCAAGATGTTGTGGTCATAGTCAAGACACATATGAATAAAGCATTGATTTCAGCGGCAAACCCGCTTGAACTCAATCTAAGTTTGCAGGCAACCACGACTCAAAATGGAAATGGTATCCAGCTGGCGACCACTCCTGATTTGGTTACTTCGGGTATTAATTTTGCGATGATTGACGGTGAAAAATTATCTTTGGCTTCCGGTGCAGAATATGTTTTGGGGCGCGAGAGAGGAGAGGTAAAAGAGATATACTCACCCGATGGTTCTTGGAGAGAAGTGCAAGACTTAGACAGCAATCTTTCTTCCATTGCTGAAGTCATTAAGGGAGGACAAAGATACACGATTGCATCAGGGAGTGGAGCAATCCCTCTGGCTACGACTCGGTTTAACTTTGACTTAGACAAGAACAGAGCTATCAATCGCTCCCTTATCCAAATATATGGCTTGAGTAAGGGTGAAAAGTATTTTCTATATCAGATTAAGGCCGCACAAAACTATACAGAGAACAATAAGATTCATTATTTTGATGTGGATTATTCTACTCGAATTTCAAAGAATGGAACTTCAATCAGTGAAAGCACGGTTTCAAAATCCAATACGGCTCTGCCGACACTTAATGGGAGTATCCCAGATTTTGCGGCAGGAGAAAATGAATACCATCCGTTATTGATTAGTGATGCTCCTGTAAGAAAAATAGATGTGCTAAAAAAGATAGTTATTAGTGTTGTGGCTTTTATCCTTATAGGTGCTGTTTCTGTTTTTGCTGTTATTAAATATTTGTAAGGAGATTATATGAAAACTAAAGAATTTGATAAGGTTGAGAAAAATCTCCATAAAATTTATTTTGTTGTAGCGGTGATAATCAGTAGTGTTCTTTCCATCGGGATGCCTTTGTTTAGTGAACCGGATGGCCAATGGCATTATTCGGTGAGTTCAAATATTGCACATCTCAGCAATGATTTGTCTGCCTATGGTGAACCCATAGGAACAGGTACGGATGTTCAGGAAGCTGCCTATCAGAGGGGCGATTGGTTTGAAAAGTACTTTGAAAATCAAATTGTAAAAATGCCGATAGAGAAAATTCCAAGAACAAGTTCTATCCCGCCGGTCTTAAACTTTAACTTTCTAGGTCATGCCATCCCGGCTTTTGGTGTCTGGCTAGGTTATCATATTTATCCATCTGTTGGTGTTATGGTCGTCGTTGGGCGTTTGGTTTCTAGTTTAGTTGCTAGCTTTGCGATTTGCATGATTATTAAGTACTTGAAACGAGGGAAGTTACTTTTTATGGCGCTTTCCCTGACACCAGTTATCGTAGCTACGACGGCAAGTTTATCTTATGATACACTTTCTTATATTGCAGCATTGCTGGTCTTCATGATTACGATTAATGTCTATGAAGCTAAACGTATGACTTGGAAGTACGCACTTGCGATGCTTGCCACGACAGTTTTTGTTATGATAGGGACAAAAACAAACATAAAGATTTTAGTGGCTCTTTTTCCACTCGTTGCTTTTGTATTATTTCTTCAACGTCGTAAAGAGCTAGGAAAAAGTAGTTTTCTTAACTTGAACCGCAGAAGTCTTGTGATTTTGAGTGTTACCGGTACGGCATTGCTGGTATTGGCTTTGGCTGCTGTTTTCACTTTTAAACCTAGTTTATTGTTTTCAGCTTACCGCATTATTATTAATTTCATGGTGAATCTAGCACCGGGTCTTTCAACGAATAATATATTTATCGGCTTGCTTGTCTCACCTTACCCAGGTTACAATTACATGCCTTATTGGGTAGCAGGAGCATGGTATATTCTCCTAGTGCTTGTTATGCTGTCCGAGGAGAAGTTTGTAAAATCAAAATTATTAAGTTTTGGAGCTTTGGGGCTTTTTCTAGCCAATTTTTTAGGTGTTTATCATGGATTTTTGACATTTTTGGGAGCAGGCTATAATCCTGCACCTAATAACATCGTGGCAGGGGCAATCTATGGTCAGCAGGGCAGGTATTTTACGCCATTTATTCCCTTACTTGCCTTAGGATTGTCTAATACAGCTCTTCCACTCAAAATATTGTCCAAACGTTCAGTCCTATATTTGACTGTCGGGCTTGCTTTTGTTTCTAACTTTATCTTAATTTTTGCTACCTTGTTTGGCATCTATTATCTATAGCAAGAAGAAAAGTAGAACTAAAAATTGCTTTTGGGTTCCTATAAGTAAAAACGCTTAACCATGTGCACAAACATGCCAAGGTTAAGCGTTTTTTCTATTATCGTAAAGTATTGTAAAAGCGATTGATAAAGGCTGCCATCTCTCCACGAGTGATGCTGGCATCAGGTCTGAATGTGGTAGGCGTATAGCCTGTTGTGATTCCTTTTGACTTCAACCAGTTGATGTCATTTTTGAACATGTTATTGTTTATATCTGTGAAAGGTGAGCTATAGGTTCCTGAAGCTGGTGCTTTCCCCATAGCTTTAGCTGTACGATGCAAGAAGGCTGCCATTTGTCCACGGGTTACATTTCCATTTGGATTGTAGTGTGGTATCGTACCATTTGAAATATTTGCTGCTGTCAACCAAAGAATTTGGTTTTTATACTGGTTGATATCCGTATAAACATTGAATGGAGGTGTATAGCCTGGAGCTCCAGCTAAACGGTGAAGAAATACAGACATCTCTCCGCGAGTGACATTTGCATCGGGATTATATGTAGTTGGTGTGTAACCTGTGGTAATCCCAACACTATAGTTCCAGTTGATGTAATTTTTGTAAATGGAGTGAGAGATGTCTTTAAATGGAGAAGAACCTGGATTTTTAACAGGAAGATGAACAAATTTCACTGAAATTCTTGGAAGCTCTCCGCTGCTAAAAATATTTGCATAATCAATGCTTACATCCAAAGGGCTGCGTTTACTAAAGTTTGTAAAGTACATTTGGCTTGTATATTGCCATGCGCCAAACTGTGTATTTTGGAGATTAGAGGCACTAGGTTTTCCGTAAAGATACTGGGCAATCCAGAGATTTTTTGCGCCCAATTTTTTTGGCTCCATTTGACCGGTTCCGTCAACAGCCCAAGCTTTTGAAGTGTAATGACGTGTGGTAGCAAAGCCTTGTTTTTTAAGCTGATCTGCAAAATTCTGTGAGGCAATCGTCCAATCCCAGTAAGGCATACTGCCGACACTGCCAGCTGGAACATATTCAGCATCGTTAATCATGACAGTGCTCGCTGGAAGTCCATATTGTTTAGCGATTGAAGCAAAGAAATTTGCTTCTGCTCGAGCTGTATTGTTTACTGTAGCTTGAGCAGTTCTGCCCGACTCAGAAAAGTGAGAGAAATGATAAACGGCAATTACAAGTCCAGCCCTTTGTGCCATTTGGATATGTGATTTGGCGTAGGGATTGACATAATTTGTACTTTCGGTCAGTTTGACGATGACTGTTTTAACCCCTTGTGCCTTTAACTGATTGAAGTCACTTTGGGTCATCCAAGATTGCCAAGAAGCAATATCAACCGCATCTTTACGCGGCAAGCTTGCATCATTGGAAACAAGATCTGAAGGGGCATTTCTTAGATTTGTTTGTTCACTTTCTCTGGCAACTGAACGACGAAAACGGCTTGCATTTTTAGGAATATCTGCTTCTTCAGAGAGTTCCTCTTTAACAGTTTGCCCATCCTCATCAACAGCAGCCAAGTTTCCTTGAGCATCAAGAGGTGCTGCCATAGGGTTTTCGGCTGTTTGTACTTCGGCATAGTAGCCCATTGGGTGGTTATCTACCGGAACTTCAGCAATTTCTGCCTTGACTGTGTGGCCAGCAAGAATGCTGAAACATATTCCGGTAAAAACGGCTGCTTTTTTTATGTTAATCATTTTTTCCTCATTACTATATTAATTATTAGTTTTTCTATCACTACTTATTCTACCAAAAAGCACAAAGCAATGAAAATTATTTAAAAAAATTTTTTTAAAATTAGTAAAAAATCATTGAAATCCCTAAAATATAGTGATAGAATAGTAAAAATATATATTTGGAGGATAAATTTAATGTCAAATTGGGAAACAAAGTTTTTGAAAAAAGGTTACACTTTTGATGATGTATTGTTGATTCCAGCAGAATCACATGTGCTGCCAAATGAGGTGGACATGCGTACCAAATTAGCGAAGAACTTGACATTGAATATTCCGATTATCTCTGCTGCTATGGACACTGTGACAGACAGTAAAATGGCGATTGCAATGGCGCGTCAAGGTGGGCTTGGCGTTATTCATAAAAACATGAGTATTGCTGATCAGGCCGAGGAAGTGCATAAAGTAAAACGCTCAGAGTCGGGCGTTATCACGGATCCATTCTTCTTAACGCCTGAGCATAAGATTGAAGAAGCTGAAAACTTGATGGCTACTTATCGTATTTCTGGTGTACCAATTGTTGAAACATTGGAAAATCGTAAACTTGTGGGTATTTTGACAAACCGTGACCTGCGTTTTGTTTCAAACTACAATCAAGAAATCAAGAATGTTATGACTTCTGAAAACTTGATTACAGCCCCTGTAGGAACTTCTTTGCGTGAAGCTGAGGAAGTTCTTCAAAAGCACAAGATTGAAAAACTGCCATTGGTCGATGAAAGTGGTAAACTTGCAGGCCTAATTACAATCAAGGATATTGAACGTGTGATTGAGTTCCCTAACGCAGCAAAAGATAGCCAAGGTCGTCTCTTGGTTGCAGCAGCGGTTGGCGTAACTTCTGATACTTTTGACCGTGCAGAAGCACTTTTCACAGCAGGAGCAGACGCTATTGTTATTGACACTGCACATGGTCACTCTGCTGGTGTCTTGCGTAAGATTAAGGAAATTCGTGAACACTTCCCAGATCGTACGTTGATTGCAGGAAATATTGCTACCGGTGAAGGTGCACGTGCACTCTTTGAAGCTGGTGTTGATGTCGTTAAAGTTGGTATTGGCCCAGGATCAATCTGTACAACGCGTGTCGTAGCAGGTGTTGGTGTTCCACAGATTACTGCTATCTACGATGCGGCAGCAGTTGCGCGTGAATATGGCAAAACAATCATCGCTGATGGCGGAATCAAATATTCAGGCGACATTGTGAAAGCTTTGGCAGCAGGTGGAGATGCAGTAATGCTTGGTTCAATGCTTGCTGGTACAGACGAATCACCAGGTGAATTCGAAATCTTCCAAGGCCGTAAATTCAAAACGTATCGAGGCATGGGCTCGCTTGCGGCGATGAAGAAAGGTTCAAGTGACCGCTATTTCCAAGGTGCTGTCAATGAAGCAAATAAATTAGTACCAGAGGGTATTGAGGGACGTGTCGCCTATAAAGGAACAGCTACAGACATCATTTTCCAAATGGTTGGTGGCTTGAAATCAGGAATGGGTTATACTGGCGCGGAGAATATTCTTGCCTTACATGAATCTGCACAATTCATCGAAATGTCAGGCGCTGGGTTGAAAGAGTCACATCCGCATGACGTGCAAATCACCAAAGAGGCTCCTAACTATTCAGTACAGTAATTGATAAAAACAGATTTGGTCTGTTTTTATATAGCCTTGCAGTTCTCGAGAGTTTCTGCTTTGGAAAAGATAATCGTATTAACGCTTAAGGAGGATAGGGACACTGTCCTCTTTTTTCCTGTAAAAATGTAATTAATTTACGACAAGGTTTGTGGGGAAGCTATAGAAAGATGATGAACGGTAATCTTTGTATTTGACTGCCTCCTAACGGGAAGCAGAATTTTAGAAAATATGTTAGGATGAGTATGAATAGTTTAGTCATTAGACAATGAATAAGAGAGTCTGTGGGAGAAAGTATGAAAAAATATCAAAAGATTTTAATGCTGGGGACAGTGTTTTTATCCTCTTTACAAGGTGTCGTTGCAGGAGCTAGTGAAATCACTACTCACAGTTCTTTAGAGAGAATAGAGGGAGCTGACGATGGCGGCTCAGTAGAATTGCCAGAGAGTGAAGTTCCCCAATATATGGATGAAAGTCCAGTCAGTAAAGACACGAGTAGTTCTGTTGCAGGAACTGTTCGCTCAGATACTGAAGAAGTTTCAGACAACAGTGGTGAAACTGAGAGAAAGGTTAATGCAACTGAAATTAAGCCAGAGCAACAAGCCGAAGAACGATCTGAGTATAGTTTAGATAGGGGGAAAAATCTACCTAAGATTCCAGTTGACTTAAAAGCATTAGCAGTAAAAAATCCAGGTTCTTCTCCATTTAAAGACATCTCTCACTCTATTTACAAAAATTATATCAACTGGAATTATAGTGTTGGAATTACCACAGGTTACACACCAACTACATATAAACCAGATTATTACGTTACGCGGGGTGAGATGGCCGTATTTCTCCACCGTTTAGCTGGAGCTCCAGACTATACACCTCCATTCAATGTTTATACGGATATCAACCAATATAAAAATCAAATCCTGTGGTTGACAGCAGCAAATATTTCAAATGGTACGATACCACACTATAATCCAAATGGAAATGTAACCCGCGGACAAATGGCGGCCTTCTTACATAGAATGGCAAAAGAATCTGGAAAGGCACCAAAGAACGGGAAGTATGAGTCCCCTTTTCAAGATACGCAAAACAACATGTTTAAAAATGATATAGGTTGGCTATATTCTAAAGAAATCACAACAGGTTATACACCGACCACATTTAGACCAGATGCATCGATTACACGAGGCGAGATGGCAGCGTTCATCTATCGATTTTATAATAAAGTTGCAATAGTAAAACCTCATGTGCCAGTTGCTGATCCGTGGAAATATGTCATTTCACATCGAGGAAGTGCAGAACGTGTGGAACATACATTTGCGGCTTACGACTTAGCAATACAGCAAGGGTCAAAGAATATTGAACAAGATATTGTTGTTTCAAAAGATAAAACTTTATATGTTTCACATGATTTGTCAGCTAAACGCTTGACGGGAGTAGATAGATTATACTCAGATATGACTGATTCTGAAATTTCGAAACTTAGAGTAGCCAATGGAGAACCAATCCACACCCTTCAGTCAGTATTTGAGAGATATGGGAACAAGGTAAACTACATTGTCGAACTTAGAACTGCAGACCAGGCCCTTCCTTTTATGAATATGGTTCGGCAAAATGGTTTAGAAAATAATGTCGTCGCTCAAAGCTTTGCAGAAAATGTTCTACAGAAAATAGAGACTATAGCTCCTAATATTCCTAAAATGCAAATAGTAGAAACTCAAGCAGAGCTTGATAAAGCTTTGAAGTCCCCAGTATCCGATACGATTTGTATGGTCTGGAGCATCATGAACAAGGATAATGTTGATAAGGTGCATAAACAAAATAAAGTTGCGAGTGCTTGGACCTTGAATAGTGAAGCGTATATTAAAAAAGCAATTTCTTTAGGTGTTGATAATTATTTCACAAACTATACAGGTTTAGCTATTCGGTTGGAGAAAGAATATAGATAAGTAAGATATAAAAAGGCATAAACCAGTAGTGTTGAGCTTATGTAAGGAAGCAAATTCAGCTTTTTATCCCTTTTTTCAAGAAATACGTCATTATTTTTTGTCTACGGAGATTTACGATATAAACATAGTGTAAAAGAATTTGACAAACTAAGAAAAATTTGATAGAATGCTAAAAGTGCTCTTTAGGGAGTAAATATGAAAATGAAATGGGGTGAAATCAATGTCAAAAACTATCGTTCGTAAAAATGAATCGCTTGACGACGCTCTCCGCCGTTTCAAACGTTCAGTAACAAAAGCTGGAACTCTTCAAGAGCTCCGCAAACGTGAACACTACGAAAAACCTTCTGTAAAAGCTAAACGCAAGTCAGAAGCTGCACGTAAACGTAAAAAATTCTAATTGAAAATTTTGAGCCTGTCTTTTGAACAGGTTTTTTTCATTTCGTTTTACTTTAGTACATCAGAAGGGAAATATGCAATGTGGAGCACAGCAAGCTGTGTTCTTTTTTTCAAAAATATTGTGACAATGCACTAGTTTTTTCGTACTAATCAGTGTGGTTTATCTAAGGGGAGAGAGAATGATACAGGATTTGGCGAAAAAAATTTTACATCAAGCAGTAGAAGAAAAGGTGCACGATCTTTATTTAATAGCTGTGCGGGGAAGCTACCAACTTTATTTTCGCACAGCAACCGAAAGAAGATTTGAGCAAGATCTATCCCTTGAGCAGGGTCAAGCTCTGATTGCTCATATGAAGTTTGTATCCGGGATGAATCTCGGAGAAAGTAGGCGCACACAGTTAGGCTCTTGTTCTTATATGTTAGGCAGCGGGGAACAGCGTCTGCGTCTGTCCACTGTTGGTGATTTTGAGGGGCAGGAGAGCATGGTCATACGTCTTTTACACCAAAGACAAGTTCAATTAGATTTCTGGCATAATGATATCTTTGAAAATATGATGGGTGGAAGGGGACTTTATCTTTTCTCAGGCCCCGTTGGTTCAGGTAAAACCAGCTTGATGTATAGATGTGCGCGGCAGTATTTTAAAAATCAACAAGTTATTTGCATTGAAGATCCGGTAGAGCTTGTGGAGGAAGAGTTCTTACAGCTTCAAGTGAATAAGGTAATCGGAAATGACTACGATGCTTTAATCAAGCTGTCACTTCGTCATAGACCCGACTTGCTTATTGTTGGAGAAATACGTGACAGTCAGACTGCTAAAGCAGTTTTACGGGCGAGTTTGACAGGTTATACTGTTTTTTCAACGGTTCATGCGCGCTCCATCTCAGGCGTAGTTGCGCGCTTGAAAGAACTGGGTTTAACGGATTGGGAATTGCGTTCCAGTCTTCAAAGAGTAATTTATCAACGATTAATTGCAGGAAAAGGACTGCTTGTTTATGAAAAAAAAGAATTTGAAGATTGGCAGCCGGAACTCTGGAATGCGCAGATTGACCAGTTGGTTACAGATGGATTTATCTCACCTGCTACAGCTTCACACGAAAAAATTGAGCCTAGCTAGACAAATTAAACTTATTCAGTTAATGAACAATCTTTTCACGAGCGGTTTTCATATCGGAGAAATTATTGATTTTCTTGAGCGCTCTGGCTTGACGGAAAAGCAGTTTACCTCTCAAATGAGAAGGGGATTATTGAGAGGAAAGAGTCTTTCAGGCATTTTAGATGATCTCAAATTTTCTGGAGATGTTGTGACACAGTTGTCTTTAGCAGAGTCACATGGGAACATTGAACTTACGTTAGGTTTAGTTGAACAGAATCTGACCCGCGTTTTGAACATTCGAAGAAAGTTGATTCAAGTTGCTACTTATCCCTTAATTCTTCTAGTTTTCTTGGCTTTCATCATGTTGGGACTGAAAAATTATTTATTACCCCAACTGGAAGAAAACTCGAGTTTAGCCGTTAAAATTATTCAAAACTTACCTTTACTTTTTTTATCCAGTATATTAATATCCGTTATTTTTTTCTTAATCTGTAAGCTTTATTTTAGAAAAAAGACAGCTTTAGAAAATATGAGAGTGCTTGTGAAACTGCCCATCATAGGGAGTTTTGTACAGCTTTATCTGACTGCTTATTTTTCAAGAGAATGGGGCAACTTGCTTGCTCAGGCAGTGGATTTGCGTCAAATTTGTTTTATCATGCAGGAACAGAAAAGTCGTATTTTCAAAGAGTTTGGTTTAGATCTTCTTTATTCTTTGGACAGCGGGAAAAAGTTTGAAGAAGCATTGAGGGTTCATCCGATATTTACAAAGGAACTATCATTGATTGTTGAGTATGGAGAACTTAAGTCAAAGTTAGGTCAGGAGTTGATCGTTTTTTCCGAAGAAAGCTGGTCCAGATTTTTTGAAAGAATAGAAAGGGCGATGCAACTTATTCAACCTCTGGTTTTTCTGATTGTCGCAGTACTGATTATTTTAATTTATGTCGCAATGTTACTCCCCATATATAATAATATGGGATCTATGATGTAGAAAAGATGGAGATAAGGATGAGAAATAAAACTCTAAAGGCTTTTACTCTGATCGAAATGCTAGTTGTTTTGCTTATTATTAGCGTTTTACTTTTGCTATTCATTCCTAACTTAGCTAAAGAAAAGAAAAATATAGAAAATACAGGTCAGACTGCTGTTGTGAAGGTTGTTGAAAGTCAAGCGGAGCTTTATCAGTTGGATAAGCAAGAGGGACCAAGTTTAGGAAAACTTGTTTCTTCTGGTTTGATTACGCAGAAACAAGCTGACAGCTACAATGACTATTATGCAAAAAATCCTAATGCCAAACGTCATGTACCGAATTAAGGGATTCACTCTTTTAGAAAGTTTGCTGGTTCTTTTCATATGTTCCTTTGTTATTATGGTTTTTGCAGGTTCTGTAAGGCAGGGGATAAGGGTTGCACGTGCTGAGATTTTTGTTTTACAGTTTGAGCGCTTGTATAAGGATACACAGTATCTTGCAAGTCTAAAAGGAGAAAGTCAGACCCTACAGTCTATAAAGGGTTATTTGCGTAGTCGGGAGGAAGAATTAAGGATACCGGAGGAAGTGGAAGTCAATGATTTCTCCATTACTTTTGATAAAAATGCAGGAAATTCAAGTTTACAGAAAATATCCCTCTATTTGCCTTATCAGGAGAAAACAGTATCTTATCAATTGGAAATTGGAAGTGGAAAATATAAGAAAAAAATCTCTTAAAGCCTATATTTTGTTGGAAAGCATGGTAGCCATGACTCTACTCATTTTTTTAGTCACTTTTGTTTTGGATCAAGTTATACAAGTCAAGAAACAAACACATGAAGAAAATAGAAAAATAGAGGCATTAAATGTGGCGCTTATGGCGGTAGATATAGGAGAAGAGCGTTTGAAAATAAATGATGTAGAAGTTTTTATTGAGGAAAGCACTTCAAAAATCGTTGTCTGGGAATCTGGAAAGGTACTTATTACTCTTGAAAAAAAGAAAACTTTCTAGCTTCACACTTTTGGAATCACTCATTGCTTTATTGGTATTATCTGGTACTTTCTTATTGTTTCTAAGTATGACAAGGCTTTTTCATGAAGAAGTGAAACAAGCCACAGTGGATAATACGCAAGACTGGCAATTATTTTGTAACTTGATGCGAGCTGAGCTTGAGGGAACAACATTGGACAGAGTAGAGGGTAACTATCTCTATGTAAATAAAAAAGTTCCTTTGCGCTTTGGTTTATCCTCACGAGGAGATTTTCGAAAAACAAATGCAGATGGCAGAGGTTATCAACCGATAATCCACCATTTGAAAAAAGCAGAGATAAGTCAAAAAGGACAGAAGATAAAAATTGTTCTATTTTTTGAAAAAGGAGGCAGTCGTACATTTTTATACAGATTTTTAGAGGAGTAAAATTGAAAGCGAGTATTTTAGCTTATACTCTTGCTCTTTCACTTATATTTAGCTTACTTTTACAATATTATTTACAAGGAGCCGTCAATGCTAAAAAACAAAGATTGCTGCAACGTGACCGTTTAGAAACTCAACTGAGAGAAAAGCTTGATAAGCGTTTGGAAAATAGAAATTAAAACAAAAATACTTAACTGGTTGACATTATTTCGACTTTATATTATACTAGCTTTATGAAAAAATATACTCTCTTATTACTTATTCCTGTTTTGCTCTTGTTGACAGCCTGTCAAAAAGCAGCAGACAGCAAGCCGCAAATTGTGACAACCTTTGAGCCGATGTATGAGTTCACCAAAGCTATCGTGGGCGATAAAGTTGAGGTTGTCAATATCGTTCCTGCTAACCAAGAAGCGCATGATTTCGAGCCAAGTGCCAAAGATATGACTACTTTGACAAATGCAGATGTTATTGTTTACAATTCGAAAAATCTTGAAACGTGGGCATCTTCTGCGAAAAACAAAGGTATAAAAATAGAGGCCAGTACTCCTGTAGAAAAAATTGGCGACGATCCTCATACATGGGTTAGTCCAAAGTCTGCTCTTCTAGAAGTACGCTATATCGCAGAAGAATTATCTAAAAAATTCCCTGACTATAAGGAAGAGTTCACTAAAAATGCTGACAGCTATATCGATAAGTTGAAAAAAATTGATCAGAGTTTTGATCAGTTAAAAACGGCTAAGAACAAGACATTTATTACACAGCATGAAGCTTTTGCCTACTTGGGGCGTGACTATGGTTTGACACCGGTTGCTATCACAGGGCTTGATCCAGAAATGGAGCCCTCAAGTGCCACATTGATTAAACTGAAAGATGAGATGCAAAAAGCCAATTTAGATACAGTTTATTCAGAGGAAAATTCTAGCAGTAAGCTGGCAGAAACTTTAGCAAGAGAAGCAGGAGCTCGACTACTGCCTATTAACCCAGTTGAGGGACTGACAGACGAACAAAAAAAAGCAGGTGAAAGTTACCTGACAATTATGGAAGAAAATCTAAGATTTTTGAAAGAAACAATTAAATAGGACTTAAGCTTATTTTAAGAAGCTTTCACTATAATAAAGTCCTTCCTAAAAAAATCTTTTCATAAAACTCCTAGAGTCCACTTTTTAAAAGTGGACTTTTTTCATAGATGAAAGTATCACTCGGGGCTGCTATTTCGATGTCTTCTCCAGATAAAGGATGAACAAAACTTATTTTTCCAGCATGAAGCATCATCCGGCTCTTTGTTGAGTAGGGATGATAGAGTGGATCCCCGATAATAGGATGTCCTTCACTCGAGAGATGAACACGTATTTGATGAGTACGCCCAGTATCTAGTGTGCACCGCACCAAAGAGTACTTCTTGCTTTTGTCGAGAGTTTCTATGTGGGTGATGGCTTTTTTACCTCTCTTGCTGGCTACATATT
Source organism: Lactococcus sp. UBA7128 (assembly GCF_002492185.1). Classification (NCBI taxonomy): domain Bacteria; kingdom Bacillati; phylum Bacillota; class Bacilli; order Lactobacillales; family Streptococcaceae; genus Lactococcus; species Lactococcus sp. UBA7128. The sequence goes on along the minus strand of NZ_DKXK01000049.1, from coordinate 28,371 downwards.
TTTTGCGATTGTGTCGGTCTCTTCCTATATTTTTATGGAGAGTTAAGTTTTTTTCGCTAAAATAACCTTGGACGACTGCATAATAGGAACGGTGAATTTTGTTTTCTTCAAACATTTTACCAATGATGGGCAGGATAAATTGATTTTTGGCAAAGAGAACGGCTCCTGAGGTTTCTTTATCTAAACGGTGTACGACAAATGCTGGGGCGTTGAGATAGGCTGTAACATGATTTTGTAGTGCTAACTCTTGGGGACTATTGCCATGTGTTTTCATACCTTCGGGCTTATTGACGATGATAAGATGTTCGTCTTCATATAAGATATCTGCGAGGCTCGGATCTCCCGGCTCAACAGTAAGGAAATCAAAATCTTCTTGATCGAAAACAAGTGTTACTTTGTCGTTTGGTCCAACAGTTTCCTCCCAACTTGCAAGCAGTCCGTTGATGAAAAGATGCTTTTTCATACGCAAAAGATGTCTTTGCTTGCGGGGCATTGACCATGTGTACTCAAGCAGATGCGAAACACCTTGCTTTTTAATTTTTTTTGGTAAAATTAAACTAAATTTCATATAGAATATTGTAACACAAAGCCTTTTTTGTTAGAATAGGCAAAATATAGAACAAAGGATTTTTTAAATTCATGTCAGAAGAAAATCAAAGTTTTAGCCGACGTGCTAAAAATAAGAAGTCATCCAAAAGTATAGAGAAAAATAATATAGAAGAAAAGGTGATGAAAGAAGCGGAAGTTCCGCTTGAGGACCTTAGGGGTATAAAAAAATATTTAAGAATCATGGCGCCTTATACAGAAAAAATAAGGCAGTTTTTACGTCCGGTCAAACGCTTTTGGAAGAAGTATAACTTAACCAAAATTACCATCATTGCTGTTTTAGTCATGATTTTAGCAATTGGTTCTTACCTTTTTTATTTGGCTAAAACAGCCAATGTTTCAATTTTGCAAAAATCAATTGATGCTCAAACACAAATTGTAGATAAAAATGGGGATGAGGCTGGTCTTCTTTATGGCAGTAAGGGGACAACGGTTAAGTTTGAGCAAATCAGTGACAATATCAAAAATGCTGTTGTGGCGACAGAGGATCTCACATTCTATGAAAATCATGGGGTAAATCTCAGTCGCTTTGCCTTAGCTACCTTTACTTTTGGGAAGTTTGGTGGTGGTTCAACAATTACCCAGCAGCTAGCCAAAAATGCCTATCTTACCCAGAAACAAACCATTGACCGTAAAGCGCGTGAGTTTTTCTTAGCTTTAGAAATCAATAAACATTACAACAAGCAAGAGATTCTTGCAATGTACTTGAATAACGCTTATTTTGGTAACGGTGTTTGGGGCATTGAAGATGCGAGTAGGAAATACTTTGGTGTTTCTGCAAATCAGGTCACAGTAGATGAGGCGGCAACCCTTGCTGGTATGCTTAAAGGTCCGGAAATTTATAATCCGCTTTATCAGGACGGAAAATACGCAACGCCGCGACGTAATACTGTCTTACAAAATATGGTAAGTGCGGGCTATCTGAAACAAGCCGAAGCGGATAGTTATGCTTCGATTGATCTCAAATCGAAGCTTAAAGATACTTATGTTCCTCAGTCAGCAGCATACAAATATCCAAGTTACTTCAATGCTGTAATCTCTGAAGCAGAACGTAAATATGGTCTCAGCCTTCAAGATATCATGAATGATGGCTATAAGATTTATACGACTTTAGATCAGAATAAGCAGGCAGGGATGCAGGTTACTTATGATAATCCCGCTCTTTTCCCTCAAGCTGCCGATGGCACCCATGCACAGTCAGGCGCTGTTGCGATAAATCCAAAGACTGGAGGTGTCGAAGCGCTTGTTGGTAATGTTACATCTGAGAATCATAATAGCTTTTTTGACTTCAACTACGCGACACAGTCTAGACGCTCTACGGGATCAGTTATCAAACCTCTCATTGCTTATCTTCCTGCTGTTCAGGCAGGCTGGGCAATTGACAAAAGTTTGGAGGATAAGCCTACAACTTATCCGCCAGACAACTGGAAACCGCAAAATTACAGTGGTGAATATTTGGGCACTGTTCCTATGTATCAGGCTCTGGCTAACTCCTATAATATTCCAGCGATTAACACTTATCGGGATATCACACCTGAAAAAGGTAATGCTGTGGGCCGGGAATTTGGTCTGAATCTTAAGAAGGAAAATGAAAATAATACTTTATCCACAGTCCTTGGCTCTGGTGTTGAAACGAACCCTTGGGAAATGGCCCAAGCCTATGCAACATTTGCAAATGATGGAGTAATGAACAGTGCACATTTGATTACCAAAATCGAAAATGCAGCTGGCGATACAATTGCTACAGCTAATGTTACGCAAAAGCGTATTATGACTAAAGAAGTGGCAGAAAAGATGAACGCAATGATGTTGGGGACATTTACGAACGGTTCGGCTTGGAATGCAGCTCCTGCTAGTTATGCTATGGCGGGTAAAACGGGGACCAACAATACAACAGACCAATGGGTTGTCGGCTATACACCAGACATTGCGATTGCGCTTTGGATTGGCTTCCCAAATGAAACGAATGAGCAACAACAATTGCAGGGAACATCTGAAGGACAACCCTCTGTAATTTTCCGGAATATAGCAAGTTATCTGTTGCCTTATACGGCGGGGACGGCGTTCACAGCTGAAAATGCCTATGCTATGCATAACATTGCTCCTATTACTCCAGCCTGGACAGCACTCCGTGACCAGCAAGATGCGATTGTTTATCAAGAGCAAAGTGCGCAAAATACGACAGGAAATATACCGAAAAGTGAATCTTCTAGCAGTGCTTCCTCAGGTACAGGCAGTGGATTTGATTTCCAAAAAACAGTTGATGATGCAAAAAATGCCGCTAAAAATATTTGGGACAATATTACTGGATTTTTCAATAGGTAAAATGTTCTAAAAAATTACTAAAAGTGGTAGAATAGAGATAGTGCATAAGTTTAGAAAAAAAGTCATGCCACGGCTTTTTTTCTTACAAAAATGTGAGCCAAAAGTTAATCTAAACAGGGTAAAATAAGTAGTGAAATTAAAATTTATTTTTTAGAGGGAGGACAGTGGTGGAAGCAAAAAAACGTTTTGTTAGTGGTTTCAATGGCTTACGTACCTTAGGGGTTTTTGCTGTCATTTTATATCATCTTTATCCACAAAAAATTCAGGGTGGCTTTTTAGGCGTTGTCCTCTTCTTTGTCCTCTCTGGCTATTTGGTGACGGATTCATTGCTAAGAGAGTTTAAGGAGACTAAAAAGATAAGCCCTCTTAACTTTTGGAAAAAAAGAATGAAGCGTATTTACCCCATGCTTTTAGCTGTCTTTCTGATTGTCTCTCCTTATCTGTTGTTCTTCCAGAACAATCAGATGAAAGGCTTGCGGTCAAATTTCTTGTCAAGTGTTTTTATGGTTCAGAACTGGTGGCAAATCCAACAAGGTTCGTCTTATTTTGCGGATGCGGCAGGTGAGTCACCTTTTAAACACATATATTATCTCGCGATTGAGGGACAATTCTTTCTTTTTTGGCCACTTATAGTCATTTTTTTGGTGAAAATTATTCGCAGTAAGAAACATAGTTTTTTATTGCTTAACTTTTTAGCAATAATCTCATTAATTTTGATGATTGCTCAGTATAAGGTTGGCCAAGACCCAACACGTGTTTACTATGGAACAGATACGAGGGTCTTTAGCCTTTTCATGGGAGCGAGTCTGGCTTTCATCTGGCCACTGAACAAAAGTCATGCTAATTTGAACAAGAGAGGGCAAGTATTTGGTCGCAATCTATTATTAGGTGTCCTTGCCCTTACGTTGCTCTTATATATCTTTATGCCAGCGCAAAGTCCACTTACATACTATGGTGGCCTCTGGTTTGTTAGTCTCTTGTCAATGCTCTTAATTGCCTTAGTTGTGCATCCAGGGTTGAAAGCGAACAGAATATTTTCGAATAGAGTTTTTGATTATATCGGCTCGCGTTCCTATGGCATTTATTTATGGCAGTTACCAGTATTTGCTCTGGCTGCTGCAAAAATTATTAATCCTACAAGCTGGTACAATGTTATCTGGCAGTTGTTTCTAGTTTTTGCTTTGTCTGAACTCTCTTATCGTTTTATTGAAGGTCCGCTCGTGGCTTACGATTATAGCAAATTATGGCCATGGATTAAATCAAAGGCAGAAGACATTAAGCAAGATAAATGGCGAGCATTACCCAAAAAAGTACTCGCAGTTGTCATCTTGGTAAGCACTTCTTTGATTATCATCTTAACCTCTCCCAAGTCTCCACATGATCAACAAGTCTTAGAAGCCAAGATTATGGAACAGCAAAAAGCTCTTGAAGAGGCTAACTTGAAAGCTGCAAATGCGCGTGTCAGTGCCCCTCTTAAAAGTATTGCTGAAAAATACGGTGTTGATCCCGTGGTTGCAGAAAAAGCAAGTAAAATGCAAATTTTTGCAGTTGGAGATTCTGTCATGGTGGCAGGTTCAACAGATCTTCAAGAGGCCTTTCCAAGAATGACGATTAAAGCCGTCGTAGGGGAACAAGTAGATTCTGGTGCGACGATTTTAGCAGAGAATAAGGAGGCTGTTCAAAAGGCAGATGCTATTTTGATTGGTTTAGGCACAAATGGAACACTAACTATTGGGAATACGAATTATGTTGAAAAGATTATGCAAGAAGTTGGTGACAAACCTGTTTACTGGATCAATAATCTCATGCCCCGTCCTTGGGAAAAGAGTAATAATAGTCAGTTAAAGGAAATGGCTAAAAAGTATCCCAATTTGACAATTATTGATTGGCACGGTCTTTCGGAAAACCAAAGCTCATGGTTCTATAGTGACGGTATCCATCCAAAAGATCAAGGTGCGATAAACTATACACGCTTGATTTTGGAAAGTATGGCGAAAAAATAGAGAGATTTGAATTTTTTTCGGAGTTCTGCTAAAATAATAGCATGTTAAAAAAAGCGGGATTGGCATGCACTGTCTGTGGCTCGAGAAATTACTCTCTACAACTGTCCAGGACAGCAAAAGAAAAACGCATTGAAGTCAAAAAGTTTTGCTCACGATGTGGCAAACATACTTTGCATAAAGAAACGAGATAAAGTAAATGTTTAAATTTATTGGTAGTGTTGTCAAAGAAATGAAGTTAACAACGTGGCCGACACGTAAACAGTCTGTTATTGATTTTTTCATGGTTATTGAATATACTGTTTTTTTCCTCATCTTTTTGATGATTTTCGACTGGGTAACGCAAAATGGTATTACAAGTGCTGTACAGTACCTACTTCCATTTGTACGTAATTAGTGATATAATGAAGGAAGAGGCGAGAGCCTTTTTCTTATACAATCCGTTCAGACTATGAACTTACAAATTTGAAAATAAATAATAAAGAGGTACTCAAATGGACGAAAGTACATTGACAAGTTTTGACCAAGGCTGGTTTGTTATCCAAACTTACTCTGGTTACGAAAAAAAAGTTAAAGAAGATTTGCTTGAGCGTGCAGAACTTTATAACATGGCGGACAAAATTCTTCGCGTTGAGATTCCAACAGAAACGGTTCGCACAGAAGTGAACGGTAAGATGAAAGATGTTGAAGAAAATTTGTTCCCGGGTTATGTTTTAGTGGAAATGAACATGACAGACGAAGCTTGGTTTATCGTTCGTAATACACCGAATGTTACAGGGTTTGTAGGTTCACACGGTAACCGTTCAAAGCCAACGCCGCTTTTTGAAGAAGAAATTCAAGAAATCCTTATTGGTATGGGCAAAGTTGTGCGTGAGATTGACTTTGATATTTTTGTTGGTAAGCGTGTGCGCATTATTGATGGCGCTTTCTCAGGATTTGAAGCACCTATTACTGAAGTTTTAGGCGATGATAAGATTAAAGTTATGGTAGACATGTTTGGACGTGAAACACCAGTAGAACTTGATTTGCATCAAATTGAAGAAGTCAAAGGATAAAAATAAGAGCGTATCTCTAAGAGTGCGCTCTTATTTACCCTAAATATGAAATCAACAAAAGAAATCTTAAAATTTGCACTCCCAGCCGTTATCGAAAACTTTTTACAAATGTTGATGGGGCTTAGCGATACATTTTTAGTCACGCGACTTGGTCTTGCAGCTGTAGCAGGGGTTTCGCTGGCAAATAACATTATTACTGTTTATCAGGCGATATTCATTGCTTTAGGTACGATATTATCAAGTGTTCTTGCTCGAAAAATGACGGGACACATGCTTAACGCAGGTGTGAAACTTACCGTGTTATTAGGCGGTCTCATTGGAATATTAACGGCAATATTCACTCAGGACTTGGTTCATTTTTTTGGTGGGCGTGGCGAAGTAGCTGCTTTAGGTCAGACTTACTTGCTTTTAGTTGGGGGAACAATTGTTCTTTTAGCATTGATGACAAGTTTTGGAGCAATTATCAGAGCAAATGGAGATACCCGGACGCCAATGTATGCCAGTTTTTTTGCCAACATCTTCAACCTCCTTCTTTCGGCTGTATTGATATTTGGCCTCCATATGGGAATTGTCGGAGTAGCCTTGGGAACGATAGCCTCAAGAGCTTTGGCTCTCCTTTATTTATGGAAAAAATTGAAAGAGAAAAATTTAAAGCCGACAAAAACTTTTTTCACAGAAAAAATCAGCAAGGAATTGATTTTTTTGACAATCCCAGCTGCGGGAGAGCGTTTGGCTATGCGTGTAGGGGATCTAGTAATTATGGTTTTGATTATTACTTTAGGCAACCCTGTATTTGCAGGTAACGCCATCGGTGAGAGTATCACACAGTTTAACTATATGCCTGCCTTTGGTTTAGCCACTGTTACCGTAATTTTAGTTGCTCAAGAGTGGGGGCAAAAAAATATCGAAGCCATTCGCTCTTATATCACAAAGACTTATTGGCTGGCAAGCAGTATGATGTTTGCTATTGGTTTATTTCTATTTTTAGCCTCCTCATTCTTGAGTCGACTTTTCACTTCAGATACAACGGCTCTTGCAGCCAGTCACACAGTTATCCTTTTTTCCTTCTTAGCAACATTTTTTGTGACGGGAACGACAACTTATACAGCAGCTTTTCAAGGAATAGGAAATGCAAAGCTTCCCTTATATACAACAATTGTAGGAATGCTCGTCATTCGTGTGGGCCTTGGGTACGTTCTCAGTCAAATTTTTGCATTTGGGCTGGAGGGGATATGGTTTGCTGTTCTTGCAGACAACTTTTTCAGATTTGTTTTTATGAAACTACGTTTTCAGAGAACAATGCAGCACTATCTTAACATCTAAAAAGTCATCCCGTTTAGTTTTGGATGACTTTTTAGATGTTATAAAATTATTTTGAAAGTTCTTTTTCTTTTAAGAGATCACGGATTTCGCGTAATGTCTCCAGTTCTTCGTTGACTGCAGGAGTATCCTCGGCAGCTTTTTTAGGAAAGAGCTTGTTGATTGCCTTAACGATAATGAAGACAATAAAGGCAGTAATCAAAAAGTTCAACACATCATTTAAGAAAGCACCGTATGCAAAAGTTGCGCCAGCAACTTTGACTGACATGTGGGTTAGGGCTCCATCTTGAACAAAGAGTCCGATAAGAGGATTGATGAGATTGTTAACCAAAGAAGAAACGATGGCTGTGAAGGCTGCACCGATGATAACACCGACAGCTAAGTCTAGAACATTCCCACGTAAAATAAATTCTTTGAATTCTTTAATCATAAGTTCTCCTATTATTATATGTATATATTGTTATTATATAGTATTTCTAAAGCGATGTGAATTATTTTGTCGCAAAATTTAATCCGGATAGGTTATCTTGCCCAGCTATGCAGCAGAAAGGAAATAATTTACAAAAAAATTATTTATACTCTTGACAAGACAGGTGTGCTTTGATAGAATGGATAGGTGCTGTAAAAATTGCAGTATTAGCGATGAAGCGAGAGGTTGCGACACACCCGAAAGTATTGCCATACTTCGGTGTCGGTTTTCCCGCTGAGCTAGCCTATTAACAAATAGACGAAGGAGAAAAAATGGCAACTAAAAAAATCCGTATCCGCCTCAAAGCATACGAACATCGTATCCTTGACGCTGCTGCTGAAAAAATTGTAGAAACTGCAAAACGTACAAACGCAGAAGTAAGTGGTCCAATCCCACTTCCAACTGACCGTAGCGTCTACACAGTTATTCGCGCGACTCACAAATACAAAGACTCACGCGAACAGTTTGAAATGCGTACACACAAACGTTTGATTGATATCATTGAACCAACACAAAAAACAGTTGATTCATTGATGAAACTTGATCTTCCAAGTGGCGTAAACATCGAAATTAAATTATAAGAAAGGTAATTCTCATGTCAAAAGGAATCTTAGGGAAAAAAGTGGGAATGACTCAAATCTTCACAGAAAACGGTGAATTAATTCCCGTAACTGTGATCGAAGCAACTCCGAACGTAGTACTTCAAACAAAAACTGTCGCTACAGACGGTTACGAAGCTGTTCAAGTTGGTTTCGATGACAAACGTGAAGTTTTGTCTAACAAACCTGCCAAAGGTCATGTAGCTAAAGCTAACACAGCTCCTAAGCGCTTCATTCGTGAATTCAAAGGAATCGAAGGCTTAGAAGTTGGCTCAGAAATTAAAGTTGATACTTTCGAAGCTGGAGATGTCGTTGATGTTACCGGTATTTCTAAAGGTAAAGGTTTCCAAGGACCAATCAAACGTTGGGGACAATCACGCGGGCCAATGGCTCACGGGTCACGTTACCACCGTCGTCCTGGTTCAATGGGACCTGTTGCAGCGAACAGAGTTCCTAAAGGCAAACGCCTTGCTGGACGTATGGGTAATAAGAAAGTTACTGTACAAAACCTTGTTATCGCTCAAGTGCTTCCAGAACAAAACGTTATCCTTATCAAAGGTAACGTACCTGGAGCTAAAAAATCATTGATCGTTATCAAATCAGCGATCAAATCTAAATAATAAGGAAAGGAGATAGATTATAATGACAAAAGTATCATTATTTAAACAAGACGGCACACAAGCTGGTGAAGTAACACTTAACGATGCAGTATTTGGTATCGAACCAAACGAAGCTGTACTATTTGATGTCGTTCTTTCACAACGTGCTAGTCTCCGTCAAGGTACACACGCTCATAAAAATCGCTCACTTGTATCTGGTGGCGGTAAAAAACCATGGCGTCAAAAAGGAACTGGACGTGCCCGTCAAGGTTCAATCCGCTCACCACAATTCCGTGGTGGTGGTACTGTCTTCGGTCCTAACCCACGCAGCTATGCTTACAAACTTCCACAAAAAGTACGTCAGTTGGCCCTCAAGTCAGCATACTCACAAAAAGTTATTGACAACACACTTGTTGCTGTTGACGAACTGAACTTCACGGCACCAAAAACTAGCGAATTTGCTAAGGTTCTTGAAGCTCTTTCAATTGAGCGTAAAGTACTTGTTGTTCTTCCTAATGAAGGTAACGAATTTGCAGAACTCTCTGCTCGTAACCTTAAAAACGTGAAAGTATCGACTGCTAACTCAGTAAGCGTACTCGATCTTGTAAACACTGACAAAGTTCTTGCTACGCAAGCAGCTCTGTCTCAAATTGAGGAGGTTCTTGCATAATGTCTCTTTATGATGTAATCCGTAAACCAATTATTACAGAAGCTTCTATGCAAGCAATGGATCAAAAGAAATACACTTTTGAAGTAGATGCTCGCGCACACAAACTCCTTATCAAACAAGCTGTTGAAGCAGCATTTGAAGGTGTTCAAGTTGCATCTGTAAACACAATCAGCGTTAAGCCTAAAGCTAAACGTGTGGGTCGTTATACAGGTTTCAAGCCTGGCTATAAAAAAGCAATCGTCACTTTGACTGAAGGTTCAAAATCTATTGATCTCTTCGGCGAAGGCGAAGACGCAGAATAATAAAGGAGGAAAATCGTGGGAATTAAAGTTTACAAACCAACCACAAACGGTCGTCGTAACATGACTGGTAGCGATTTTGCAGAAATCACTACAAGTACTCCTGAAAAGAGCTTGCTTGTAAGTCTTAGCAAAAAAGCTGGTCGTAATAACCTTGGCCGCATTACAGTACGTCACCACGGTGGCGGACACAAACGTAAATACCGCTTGGTCGACTTCAAACGTACAACTGATAACGTAAAAGCTAAAGTTGCTACTATAGAGTATGATCCAAACCGCTCAGCTAATATCGCCCTTATCGTATACGAAAATGGGATTAAGTCATATATCCTTGCACCTAAAGGTCTTGAAGTTGGTATGACTGTTGTATCTGGTCCTGAATCAGACATTAAAGTTGGTAATGCATTGCCACTTGCTAACATCCCAGTTGGTACTTTCATCCACAACATTGAGTTGAAACCAGGTAAAGGTGGACAGCTCGTACGTTCAGCTGGTACGTCTGCACAAGTCCTTGGTACAGAAGGTAAATACACACTTGTTCGTCTTCAATCAGGCGAAATGCGTATGATTCTTTCAACTTGTCGCGCTACAGTTGGTACAGTTGGTAACGAGCAACACAACTTGATCAACTATGGTAAGGCTGGTCGTACACGTTGGCGTGGTATTCGTCCAACAGTTCGTGGTTCTGTAATGAACCCGAATGATCACCCACACGGTGGTGGTGAAGGTAAACAACCTGTTGGTCGTAAGTCACCAATGACACCATGGGGCAAACCAGCTCTTGGTCTCAAAACGCGTAACAAAAATGCACGTTCTAACAAACTTATTGTTAAACGTATCAACGATAAATAATTTTTCAATATGCTTACAGATGTAAGCGTTGGAAAGATAGTCCTGAGGCGCTTTCTCGGCGTCTTGCTAAAATTGATAAAATTTGTCAACTTTAGCAAGATGTCGAGAAGATGTCTATATTTTATCCGCCAACCTGGCCCTGGCAGCCAGCGTGGTATCAAATTTAAAGGAGAACTCAAAAATATGAGTCGTAGTCTTAAGAAGGGGCCTTTCGCTGATGAGCATTTGATGAAAAAAGTCGAAGCTCAAGAAAACGCCGAAAAGAAATCTGTGATTAAAACTTGGTCACGTCGTTCTACAATCTATCCTAATTTTGTAGGACTTACAATTGCTGTTTACGATGGACGCAAGCACGTTCCTGTTTATGTTCAAGAAGATATGGTTGGACACAAATTAGGTGAATTTGCACCAACTCGTACATACCGTGGTCACGCTGCTGACGACAAGAAAACTAGACGTTAATAGGAGGAGAACAAAATGGCAGAAATTACTTCAGCTAAAGCAACTGCAAGAACAGTTCGCGTTTCACCTCGTAAAACTCGTCTGGCTACAGACTTGATTCGTGGTAAACGTGTTGCGGATGCAATTGCAATCTTGAAATTTACACCGACTAAAGGTGCTGCAGAAGTTCTTAAAGTAATGAACTCAGCTATTGCTAATGCAGAGAATAACTTTGGTCTTGAAAAAGCTAACTTGGTAGTTAGCGAAACTTTCGTCAACGAAGGACCAACAATGAAACGTTTCCGTCCACGTGCGAAAGGTTCAGCTTCACCAATCAACAAACGTACTAGCCACATTACAGTAGTAGTGGCTGAGAAAGAATAAGGAGGTAAAATCGTGGGTCAAAAAATTCATCCAATTGGTATGCGTGTTGGCGTTATTCGCGACTGGGATGCCAAATGGTATGCTGAGAAAGAATATGCGGATTACCTTCACGAAGACTTGGCTATTCGCCAGCTTATCCAAACAAAACTTGCTGATGCTTCAGTCTCACTTATCGAAACTGAACGTGCGGTAAACAAAGTTATCGTTACTTTGCACACTGCAAAACCAGGTATGGTTATCGGTAAATCTGGAGCTAATGTTGATGCACTTCGTGCAGAACTCAACAAGCTTACTGGTAAACAAGTTCACATCAATATCGTTGAGATTAAACGTCCTGACTTGGATGCTCACTTGGTTGGTGAAGGAATTGCTAAACAACTTGAAGCACGTATCGCTTTCCGTCGTGCTCAAAAACAAGCTATCCAACGCGCTATGCGTGCAGGAGCTAAAGGGATTAAAACTCAAGTATCTGGTCGTTTGAATGGTGCGGATATCGCCCGTGCAGAAGGATACTCTGAAGGTACAGTTCCACTCCACACATTGCGTGCGGATATCGATTACGCTTGGGAAGAAGCAGACACTACTTACGGTAAACTCGGCGTTAAAGTTTGGATCTACCGTGGTGAAGTTCTCCCAACTAAAAAATCTGCGAAAGGAGAAAAGTAATCCATGTTAGTACCAAAACGTGTAAAACACCGCCGTGAATTCCGCGGTAAAATGCGTGGCGAAGCTAAAGGCGGTAAAGAAATCGCATTCGGTGAATATGGTCTTCAAGCGACTACATCTCACTGGATCACTAACCGTCAGATTGAAGCAGCCCGTATTGCTATGACGCGTTACATGAAACGTAACGGTCAAGTTTGGATTAAAATCTTCCCTCACAAATCATACACAGCCAAAGCTATTGGTGTGCGTATGGGTTCAGGGAAAGGTGCTCCTGAAGGTTGGGTATCACCAGTTAAACGTGGCAAAATCATGTTTGAAATTGCTGGTGTAAGTGAAGAAGTAGCACGCGAAGCTTTGCGTCTTGCCTCTCACAAACTTCCAGTCAAGACTAAATTTGTAAAACGAGGTGACGCAGAATGAAATTGAACGAAACAAAATCACTTCTCAAAGATCTCCGTGCTTTGTCAATCGACGAATTGGCTACACGCGAAGCTGAATTGAAAAAAGAATTGTTTGAACTTCGTTTCCAAGCTGCAGCTGGTCGTCTCGAAAACACAGCGAAACTTGACGAAGTGAAGAAAACAATTGCACGTGTTAAAACTGTGCAACGCGAATTGACTAAATAGATCGGGAGAAATACATAAATGGAACGTAATCAACGTAAAGTTTATCAAGGCCGCGTGGTTTCAGACAAAATGGATAAGACTATCACCGTTGTCGTAGAAACTAAACGTAACCACCCAGTCTATGGTAAACGCATTAACTACTCTAAAAAATACAAAGCTCATGACGAAAACAATACTGCCAAAACTGGTGATATCGTACGTATCATGGAAACTCGTCCACTTTCAAAAGACAAACGTTTCCGCTTGATTGAAATCGTTGAAGAAGCTGTAATTATCTAAGCTATACTAGGAGGAAAAAAGCATGATTCAAACAGAAAGCCGTTTGAAAGTTGCAGATAACTCTGGTGCCAAAGAAATCTTGACTATCCGTGTACTCGGTGGCTCAAGCCGTAAATTCGCTGGTATTGGTGATGTTATCGTAGCTACAGTAAAATCAGCTGCCCCTGGTGGAGCTGTTAAAAAAGGTGAAGTTGTTAAAGCTGTTATCGTTCGTACTAAATCTGGTGCTAAACGTCCTGATGGATCTTACATCAAGTTTGATGAAAACGCAGCAGTTATTATCCGTGACGATAAAACACCTAGAGGAACACGTATCTTTGGCCCAGTAGCTCGTGAACTTCGTGAAGCTGGTTATATGAAGATTGTTTCTTTGGCACCTGAGGTTCTCTAATATCTAGAGGAGTTCGTAAATAAAGGGGACATTGTCCCCTCTGTTTACGTCAAAACTAATAAAACAAGAAAAATCTAATTTCGCATTTATAAATTCACTTCTATCTTGGATAGAAATAGTCCCCTACGCTGTAGGGTGCCCATAGGGCGTAAGAAAGGAATATCAAATGTTTGTAAAAACTGGAGATACTGTAAAGGTTATCGCAGGTAAAGACCGCGGTACAACAGGTAAAGTTATCAAAGCTTTACCAAAAGTGAACAAAGTCATCGTTGAAGGTGTTGCTATCGTGAAGAAACACCAAAAACCAGACGCTGTTAATCCAAACGGCGCTATCCTTGAAATTGAAGCACCTATCCACGTTTCTAACGTACAAGTGCTTGATAAAAACGGTGTAGCTGGTCGTGTTGGTTATAAAGAAGTTGACGGCAAAAAAGTTCGTTTCAACAAAAAATCAGGCGAAGTCCTAGACTAAGACGGGAAGGAGAAAGAATATGGCTAATCGTTTAAAAGAAAAATACTCTAACGAAGTAGTACCAGCATTGACTGAAAAATTCGGTTATACTTCAATCATGGCAGTGCCAAAAGTTGAAAAAATCGTGCTTAACATGGGTGTTGGGGATGCAGTGAGCAACTCAAAAAACCTTGACAAAGCCGTTGCTGAATTGGCTTTGATTTCTGGTCAAAAACCATTGATTACTAAAGCTAAAAAATCAATTGCGGCTTTCCGTCTTCGTGAAGGGCAAGCTATCGGTGCGAAAGTAACGCTTCGTGGCGAACGTATGTACGAATTTTTGGATAAACTCGTAACTGTTTCTCTTCCACGTGTACGTGACTTCCATGGTGTATCAAATAAAGCATTTGATGGACGTGGAAACTACACACTTGGTGTGAAAGAACAATTGATCTTCCCAGAAATTTCATACGATGATGTTGATAAAGTACGTGGTTTGGATGTTGTTATCGTAACAACTGCGAATACTGACGAAGAATCACGTGAATTGCTTGCTAAACTTGGCATGCCGTTTGCTAAATAATAGGATAGGAGAATAACTAATGGCTAAAAAATCTATGGTTGTTAAAAACCAACGCCCTGCAAAATTCTCAACGCAAGCCTACACTCGTTGCGAACGCTGCGGACGCCCGCATTCAGTTTACCGCAAATTTAAACTTTGCCGTATCTGTCTTCGTGAGTTGGCTTATAAAGGTCAACTTCCAGGCGTTAAGAAAGCATCTTGGTAATTTGAATTTTATATAAAGGGCATCTCTTAGAAATTCTGCTCATGCCCAGACAATTCTTAGAAGGAATTGTAGCTCTAACATATAAAAATTTCTTCCCTTTGAGGGAAGTTTTTTTCTTTTATAAAAGCTGTTATAATATCACTTCTGAATAAAATTAAAATAAGATATACTTAAGATGAGAAAAAATGAATCTGAAGGGATAAAGTGAAAATGAGGGATAAGGCATGACCATCTATGATATCTTTTTTTTGTTAGGAGGCTTGGGACTCTTTTTATATGGAATGAGCTTGATGAGTGAGGGCTTGAGCTTAGTTGCAGGGTCAAAACTGAAAAACATCTTACGCCGACTAACACGTAATAAATGGTTGGGTGCCTTCTTTGGGTTCATTATTACGGCGATAATTCAGAGTTCGACAGCAACGACTGTTATGGTATTGGGATTTATCGACTCCTCATTAATGTCTCTTAGTCAAGCCGCAGGTGTGATTATGGGTGCTAATGCTGGAACGACTTTGACGGGTATACTGTTCACATTTAATATCCAAGATATTGTTCCTTTTGTTATTTTTCTCGGGACAATAACAACTCTTTTTGTTAAACGCAAAACCTTTAATCATATGGGGTTAATTTTGCTTGGCTTTGGTCTTTTGTTTTTAGGTCTGAATCTTATGAGTTCTTCGATGGTTCCCTTACGGGAATCGGCTTTTATGGCAGATTTATTTGTTCATACTCAAATGCCCCTGATTGGTCTCGTTGTCGGTTTCATTGTAACGGCGTTGATTCAAAGTTCAACTGCCTCAGTTGGTATTCTATTGACCATGGTGGCCGCAGGAGTTGTTGTTGATCTCCAGCAAGCGATTTTTATTTTATACGGCTTTAATGTGGGGACAGTTGTGACGACCTTAGTGGCGTCTATACGTGGTAATAAGACGGCTCAACAAGCAGCCATGGTTCATGTTCTGTTCAATGTTGTGGGCGCTTTGATTTTCACAGTTTTTACAGTTTTGCCCCTAGGTTTTGTTTCTTTTATTCAGAGTACTTCAGAAAATATTGCCCTTCAGTTGGTTTATGCACATATTGTTTTTAATGTTGCAACGCTGTTCATATTGCTTCCGGTGTCTAAATATATAATTCAACTCTCTGAAAAAATTATTAAGGCAGATTCGGAGGAGTCTCCTCAGCTTAAGTTAAAATTTATCGATCGACGATTGATTTACTCGCCAGAGATTGAAGTTGAGCATATTCTTAAGGAGATTCAAAGGACCTTTGAGCTTGTGCATGAAGATTTTAAAGAAGCTACAAATTATAAGACAATAGGGAAAAAACGACAGGAAGTCTATTTGCTGTCTAACGAAGCCTTAATCGAATATTTGGTCAAGGAGATTAACAGAACACTTACTAATGTAAATACGGTCAAGTTGAAAGAAGAATTTGCTATAACCGTTGGAATCTGTTATAAAGTTATTAATTATTTGCGCCAAATAGAAGAACAAGCTAAAGATATTGCGCTTAGCCTGCAACGCTATGAGCAACCTGAAACTATAGATGATAGTGGCAGAGAAGAGGGAGAGTTAGCTATTCATCTGGTTATGGAAGCGATAGTGCCGTTAGTGGATAGAATGCTCTTACAGATTTATGAGTTTTTAAAGGAAAAACTGTACCAAGAAGATAAAAAATTAGTGCAAGATATTGAGAGATTGGATCAAGAGATATTGAATCTTACACAAATTAATAGGGATTTACTCAGAGCAGATTTTGAAGATATTCGGATTTTTAATAGTCTCCGTCGTATCAGTGCAGACGCAGTAAGTATAGCAGTAACGTTAGAACATAAGAGGTGAAAAGAGCACGAAGATAGCTCTTTTTTTGTCATCTATAGTAGCACATTCAAGAAATGCTAAACAGCTTTTACCGACTTATTACATACAATGAGTAGTACATTTTATACATTTATAAATAAAATATTTGATTCAAAAAATTAATGCCTTTTATTAAATTAATTTATTTTACAAATTAATGATTGTGCGGTAAGATATAAGTATAAAGGTAATACGAAAGGAAGTACAGGAATGAAAGTCACAAATAGAAAAGTAGTAGTTATAGGCACAGGATTTGTTGGGACAAGCATTGCCTATTCGATGATTAATCAAGGGATTGTCAATGATTTGGTACTTATAGATGTGAACCAAGAAAAAGCAGAGGGAGAAGCACTGGACCTTCTAGATGGTATTTCATGGGGGCAAGAAAACATTAATGTAAAAGCCGGCGGCTATGAAGAATGTAAGGATGCCAATGTTGTAGTTATCACTGCAGGTATCAATCAACAGCCGGGTCAAACGCGATTAGAACTCGTGGATACGAATGCAAAAATTATGAAATCCATTGTTCATGAGGTGATGAATTCGGGATTTGATGGTGTGTTTGTCATTGCTTCTAATCCTGTAGATGTATTAACTTATTGTGCTTGGAAAGCTTCAGGTTTACCAGCATCAAGAGTAGTAGGTACAGGCACAACATTGGACACCACTCGTTTCCGCAAAGAACTTGCGACAAAACTTGAAATTGATCCTCGAAGTATCCACGGCTATATTATCGGAGAGCATGGAGACTCAGAAGTCGCAGTTTGGTCGCATACAACAGTTGGTGGTAAACCAATATTGGAATTTATCGTTCAAAATAATCGCTTAGAAGTTGCAGATTTACAAATTTTATCAGATAAAGTAAAAAATGCAGCTTATGAAATTATTGACCGTAAAAAAGCAACTTACTATGGCATAGGTATGAGTACAGCAAGAATTGTAAAAGCTATTTTGAATAATGAGCAGGCTGTTTTACCTGTATCTGCTTATCTCGAAGGCCAGTATGGAGAAGAAGGACTATTTACCGGTGTACCTTCAGTTGTAAATCAGACAGGAGTTAGAGAAATTATTGAGTTAAATATTGACCCTCAGGAACGCCAAGCATTTAAAAAATCTGTAAAACAGTTACGCGATGTTATTGAAAAGCTGGAGTGTAAAGATTAAGTTTTATTCTGCTTCCCTTACTTCTTTGTCTGCACACTTTCTGACTTAAAAGCTGAGATAATATAGGGTTTATTCAAACTTACGCATCTTCAAGAAAAGTAAAGGAAGAGTCTGGAAGAATTTGATAGAAAAAAGGGGACAAAAGTCCCCAACAAGAAAAAAACTGCTTAACCGCGCGTATAAGAATGCTGCTGTTAAGCAGTTTTTCTTTTGCTTTTTATAATTTTAAAAATTAGACAAAAGGCAGAGAACGGCGGAAAATGTCTAATTCGGGATTGTTAGTCACTGTGGCTCAAACACCGACTCAGCTTGTGTTTGAGTGTTCTCGATTGATGTCTTTCTTCTACATAACTTAATTCTTTAAATCGTGCATAATCGCCATCTTAGTTTAGAAGATTAGGAGGATTTTTTTAAATTGCTGTGTTTTCCATGGAGAAACACCCGAACCTATTGACATGATACAAATATTTTGATAAAGTATATAGGTTCGGTCTTTTAAAAAAGACCTCATTAATTTGAAAGTGGGATTGAACAAACCCAAACTACAAATAAGGAGAAATTACATTATGGTAATGACAGACCCAATTGCAGACTTCCTCACACGTATCCGTAACGGAAACATGCGTCGTTTCGAAGTTGTTGAAGCACCTGCTTCAAAAATTAAGCGTGAAATCGCAGAAATCCTTAAAGCTGAGGGTTATGTGAAAGACGTTGAGTATGTTGAAGATAACAAGCAAGGTATTATCCGTGTGTTCTTAAAATACGGAAAAAACAACGAAAAAGTTATCACTAACTTGAAACGTATCTCTAAACCAGGTCTTCGTGTTTACGTGAAATCTGATGAAGTACCACGTGTTCTTAACGGACTTGGTACAGCAATCATCTCAACTTCTGAAGGCGTTGTGACGGATAAGGTTGCACGTTCTAAGAATATCGGTGGTGAAGTTCTTGCTTACATCTGGTAATCTCTTACTGGTAAGCAGAAAAACATTATAATTGTGAAAACAGGCAGTAGAAATACTCTTGATAATTTAACAGAAAAGGTAAAAAAAACATGTCACGTATTGGTAATAAAGTCGTTGTTTTACCAGCTGGTGTAACAGTTGAACAAAACGGCGCAACAGTAACAGTTAAAGGCCCTAAAGGCGAATTGACTCGTGAGTTTTCAACAGCAATCACGATGGAAATCAATGGCTCTGAAGTAACATTCAAGCGTCCTGATGACTCTAAAGAGATGAAAACTATTCACGGCACTACTCGTGCAAACTTCAACAACATGGTTGTTGGTGTAAGTGAAGGTTTCCGTAAAGAACTCGAAATGATCGGGGTTGGTTACCGTGCACAACTTCAAGGTTCAAAACTTGTATTGGCTGTTGGTAAATCTCATCCAGATGAAGTTGAAGCTCCAAAAGGTATCACTTTTGAAGTTCCAGATGCTACACACATTAACGTTTTGGGCTCAGATAAAGAAGTCGTTGGTCAGACAGCAGCTTATATCCGTAGCCGTCGTGCACCAGAACCATATAAAGGTAAAGGTATTCGTTACGTTGGCGAATTTGTACGTCGTAAAGAAGGTAAAACTGGTAAATAATCTCTTGAAGATTATAATCCGTCATTTGGTGAATATAAGTTTGCCAAAATTCTGCTTAAGCAGAAACTTCCCGCTTGCATTTTTTGCAAGAAAATCGATGGCAAAAACTATCGAAATATAAAATATTAAAAGAGGTAGAATTGTGATTTCTAAACCAGATAAAAACAAGCTCCGTCAAAAACGCCATATTCGCGTTCGCGGAAAAATCTCAGGTACTGCTGAGACTCCACGTTTGAATGTTTTCCGTTCAAACACAAATATCTATGCACAAGTTATTGATGACGAAGCAGCTGTAACACTTGCATCTGCATCATCACTTAAATTGACTGGTACTAAAACAGAACAAGCAGCTGAAGTTGGTAAACTTATTGCAGAAGCTGCTAAAGCTAAAGGCATAGAAGCAGTTGTATTTGACCGCGGTGGTTATCTCTATCACGGACGTGTCCAAGCACTTGCAGAAGCTGCACGTGAAGCTGGATTGAAATTCTAAGGAAAGGGGTAATCATTAAAATGGCTAGAAACGAAGAAGTTAAAGAATTCGAAGAACGCGTTGTTGGAATCAACCGTGTTACTAAAGTTGTTAAAGGTGGACGCCGTCTCCGCTTTGCCGCACTTGTTGTAGTTGGTGACCGTAATGGTCGCGTAGGTTTCGGTACTGGTAAAGCTCAAGAAGTTCCAGAAGCAATCCGTAAAGCTATCGAAGCAGCTAAGAAAAACATCATTACAGTACCTATGGTAGGAACTACTGTCCCTCATGAAGTGCTTGGTGTATTTGGCGGCGGTAAGATCCTTATCAAACCAGCTGTAGAAGGTTCTGGAGTTGCCGCAGGTGGTGCCGTTCGTGCCGTCCTCGAACTCGCAGGTGTTGCTGACGTAACATCTAAATCATTAGGTTCAAACACAGCAATCAACGTTGTTCGTGCAACAGTTGAAGGTTTGCAACAATTGAAACGCGCTGAAGAAGTTGCGGAACTCCGCGGCAAATCAGTAAGCGATTTGGCATAAGGAGGATATCATGGCTCAAATCAAAATTACATTGGTAAAATCACCAATCGGCCGTATCCCTGCACAACGTAAAACTGTTGTTGCACTTGGCCTTGGTAAACTTGGTTCATCAGTTGTGAAAGAAGACAATGCAGCACTTCGCGGCATGGCTAACTCAATTTCACACTTGGTAACAATTGAAGAAGTTAAATAATAAGTAAAAAAGTTCAGATTATCTGAACTTTTTTTGTGAAAAATTGTAAATATTTTCAAACTGGAAAATTAAATAAGTAAAAATATACAGTGAATTTTAGGGTATAATTATTTCCAATGGCCGTAGCGTACCCAGATGTGAACATCTAAATAGATTAGACTTTACTAAGGGATATGTTTTCTACTCTGTAAAGAATAGCCTCTTTTTTGTTGAGTAATGGCCTGTCGTATTATGAAATGTGGAAGGAAGAAAAAATGAACAAACGTATTTTTACACTTGCAGCAGTCGTCTTTGCATCAGTAATCGTACTTGCAGGGTGTGGAGGACGACGTGCAGAAAAAATGCAAGGCGAAACAGCTCTTAAAGCAGCCTTAGTCTTAGGTAATGATGGCGTAGATGATCGCTCGTTTAACCAGTCGGCTTGGGAAGGGCTACAAGCTTGGGGGAAGGACAATGGTTTGTCTAAAGGGAAGGGAATTAACTATTTTCAGTCCAATTCTCCAGCTGAATTTACATCAAACTTTAATTCGGCTGTTTCAGGCGGTTATGATTTAATTTTCAGTATTGGCTTTGTTTTGCAGGAGGCAACTTCTCAAGCTGCGCAAAACAACCCGGATACAAAATTTGCTGTTATCGACTCTGTAATTGAAGGTAAAAACAATGTTGTTTCTGCCACTTTTGCGGATCAGCAATCTGCTTATCTGGCTGGTGTTGCGGCAGCTAAGACAAGTAAAACCAACCACGTAGGTTTTATCGGCGGTATTAAATCCGATGTTCTTGCAGCCTTTGAAAGTGGATTTACAGCGGGAGCTAAGTCTGTAACTCCAGATATCAAAGTGGATGTACAGTATGCGCAATCTTTTACAGATGCAGGTAAAGGAAAAACAATAGCTTCAGCAATGTATGCGAGTGGGGCAGATGTTATTTACCAAGCAGCTGGTAGTGTAGGTGCTGGACTGTTCACTGAGGCTAAAAATCTGAATGAAACAAAAAATGAAGCAGATAAAGTATGGGTTATTGGTGTTGACCAAGACCAAGAATATTTGGGCGGCTACACTTCTAAAGATGGGAAAAAATCAAATTTTGTTCTTGTTTCTACAGTGAAAGAAGTTGGAAATGCAGTTCAGGATATCGCAAGCAGAACAGCAAAAGGCAAGTTCCCAGGCGGTGAAAAACTCAAATATGACCTATCCAATGGTGGCGTAACACTTGCGCGCGACAACGCTTCTGATGAAGCATGGAAAGCCGTTGAAGCAGCAAAAGCTGATATTGTTTCGGGTAAAATTGTTGTTCCTGCAAAATAATTATAGAAATAACATGCGTGCTCTCACGCTTTTTATGCCAATAATGCCCTCTTTTTTGAAAAATTTGCATTTCCAGAGCAAATTTAGTAAAATGGAGAAGGTTTAAAAGCCCAAAATTAGAAAAAGTACAGGCGAGTCAAACTCCATTCTTCCTTAGAGTGGAGCAAGGCGTCAGCATTGTACAAAATAAGGAGAAAACATGAAACTTCATGAAATGAAAGCTGCAGAAGGCAGCCGTAAAGTGCGCAACCGTGTAGGTCGTGGTACTTCATCTGGTAACGGTAAAACATCTGGTCGTGGACAAAAAGGTCAAAAATCACGTTCAGGTGGTGGCGTACGTCCTGGTTTTGAAGGTGGGCAAACAGAGTTATTCCGCCGTCTTCCAAAACGCGGTTTCACTAACGTAAATCGTAAAGAATACGCAATCGTAAACCTCGATACTTTGAACCGTCTTGGCGATGGAGCAGAAGTTACAGCTGAAACACTTGTAGCTGCTAAAATCATCAAAGATGTTAAATCTGGTATCAAAGTTCTTGCTAACGGCGAATTGACAGTTAAAAACCTTAAGGTTAACGTTGCGAAAGCTTCTGCTGCTGCAAAAGCTGCTATTGAAGCTGCTGGTGGTTCTGTAGAAACTCTTGAAGCAAAATAATTCAATTGGCGGTTGTGGATCAACCGCTTATTTTATAGGATTAATATTTAAGAAAGTTTAGAGGGAAATTATGTTTTTCAAAACTCTAAAGGAAGCCTTCAAGATAAAAGATGTGAGAGCGCGAATCATCTTTACCATCTTTATTCTTTTTGTCTTTCGACTAGGTGCACATATTACAGTGCCGGGAATCAATGTTGAAAACTTGAATGCCCTAAGTGACTTACCGTTCCTGAACATGATGAATTTGGTTTCAGGTAATGCCATGCAAAACTACTCACTGTTTGCCATGGGGGTATCGCCTTATATCACAGCTTCAATCATTGTCCAGCTCTTGCAAATGGATATCTTGCCGAAGTTTGTCGAATGGTCAAAACAGGGGGAAATTGGACGCCGTAAGCTTAATCAAGCGACACGATATATTACTCTAGTTTTAGCTATGGCTCAGTCTATTGGTATTACTGCAGGTTTCCAAGCGATGAGTTCGGCAAATATCGTACAAAATCCAAACTGGCAAACTTATCTGATGATTGGTGTTATTTTGACGACGGGGTCAATAGTTGTTACTTGGATGGGGGAACAAATCAATGAAAAAGGATTTGGCTCAGGTATCTCAGTCATTATCTTTGCAGGGATTGTTTCAGGTATTCCAAGCGCCGTACACGAAGTTTACACAGAATGGTTTGTAAATGTACGTCCAGGTCAAATTCCAACATCATGGATTATGTTGGCTATCCTAGTTATTGTATCTGCATTGATTATTTACTTCACAACATTTGTACAACAAGCTGAACGTAAAGTACCTATTCAATATACAAAGTTGACACAGGGTGCGCCAACAAGTTCATACTTGCCACTTCGTGTTAACCCAGCTGGTGTTATCCCAGTTATCTTTGCGGGGTCAATTACAACAGCTCCTGCAACAATTTTGCAGTTCTTGCAGCGTGCCCAAGGGAACAATGTGGGTTGGCTTAATAGCTTACAATCTGCTCTTTCATACAACACATGGACAGGAATGCTGTTTTATGGTTTACTGATTGTTCTCTTTACCTTCTTCTATTCATTTGTACAAGTTAATCCGGAGAAGATGGCAGAAAACCTGCAAAAACAAGGGTCATATATCCCATCTGTTCGCCCAGGTAAGGGAACGGAAAAATATGTTTCAAGCTTGCTTATGCGCTTAGCCACAGTTGGTGCTCTTTTCCTTGGCTTTATCTCGATTTTGCCAATCGTTGCCCAAAACATTTGGGGCTTGCCAAAGATTGTTGCCTTGGGAGGAACCTCTCTCTTAATCTTGATTCAGGTTGCGATTCAAGCAGTTAAACAGCTCGAAGGCTATCTTTATAAGAAAAATTACAAAGGATTTATGGATAATCCGATTGAGGGCTAGTGAACTTCTGGCGTTGTGACTGAAGTTATCTATGCCCTACAACTCAAAAATATACTAAGGCTTTCATTTTACCTTGGTATATTTTTTTATTTTGATTTCCATATGATATAATAAAAGAGTAATGAGTTTTAGATGAGAAAAAGGAGAGAAACATGAGTGATAAAGGGAAACAAAAAAAGAACAAACGGCTGGCAATTTCTCTAGGTATTGTTAGTCTTTTGGGCTCCCAAGTTGCAGGGTCTATCGCTCCAGCTTTCGCGCAAACAGCTCCTCTTTCTCACGAGGCTTTAAGCCAAGAAGCACAACAAACGCCCCTTGCCCCTAAAGATATATTGCTTGGAAGTCAGCAGATTAATGCGATTTTCCCTGATGCTAGATTGGCAGCGGCTGTTGCTTATCGTTTGCAAAAAGTTCCTACAGACTTTGTCACTCAAACTGACTTGAACAATATAACCACTTTACAACCTACATCTGGAGCACCGATTGAGGGAATTAACAGTCTGGAAGGCATACAGTTTCTCACACGGATGACGACTTTTGGGATTACAAATGGTAATCTTTCTGACGTTAACAGTTTGGTTCCGCTTGAAGGCTTGGCAACTTCTAGTTTGACGAGTTTGAATCTAGGCAGCGCCCGAATTACAGACATTACTTCACTGGCTAAGTTGACACAGTTACGCAATCTGTCATTGGTAACCAACCGCATTGTCAATATCGAAGCGATTGGTGCATTAAAGGAGCTGAGGAGTCTTAACCTCACAAGTAATCGCATCGTAGACTTATCGCCCTTGCAAAATCTCCCCAGCGATGTTTTGACTGACCTGACCTTGAGTGAAAATACAGGACTTGGTGCAGGGACGACAGTCAATGCTGCGCTCTCCCATTTTACAGCACTCACGCGTTTAACACTGGCAAATGCAGGTATATCAAGCTTGGCCCCCGTTGCTGCCATGAATAGTCTGACCTACCTTTCTGTGGGGCGCAATCAAATTGACGATGCAGGGCTTCAAGCGGGAAATCTGTCTGCCAAGACAAATCTTACAACGCTTTACTTAAGAAATAACATGATTACTGAAGCAGGATTAGCAGAACTTTCGGGCTTGTCCAACCTGGTTTCACTTTACCTTTCAAACAATCTTATCTCTGATCCTCAAATTGGGGCAGCTGCACCATATGCTTTAGCTCCTTTGTCCTCACTTACAAGCCTGAAGACACTTGAACTTAATAACAATATGTTGCGTAGCCTGGCTCCTCTCCAAACTTTGAGTGGCTTGGTCGATCTTTCAGCAACTGGGCAAACTTGGCGGAAGGTAGAAACGAACCGAGGCCAGGCCCCCAATGAAACTGTTGGGATTTATAACAAAAACAGTATGTTTCCAAGTGACTCTGAACAATTAAGCATCGTTCAGGGCTCTGGGAGCATCGTATTTGATACGCCACCTTTGCGTGTACTCTGGCAAACGCTCGGAGACAACACATTGGAGTGGGTGATGCCCTCTGGTTTAGGCTCAGGGATTTTCTCCGGTTTAGCCGTGTATCCAACTCTGGGAGAAGTGGGAGAGCCCAACCCTGAACTAGGACCTATCAATATGCTTTTTCCTGACCCTGGTTTAGCTCAAGCCGTGGCTGATGTACTTGGCTTTGATGTGACACACATATTGACACAAAGTGAGGCGGACAGCATTGAAACTTTAGATGCTTCAAGCCGAAGTATCAGTAAGCTCAACGGCTTGACGCTTCTTCGTCGTCTTATCACACTTGATTTGTCTGATAATGACTTGAACACAGGAAGTCTCACTTTCTTTGCAAATGTCCCTACAGGCAGTTTGCAAAACTTGGACACCATCCTTCTTGATCAAAATCACCTCAATGATTTAAGAGCCTTCTATCATTTTCGAGGGGGAAATATCGGCGGACTCACTCTTTCAGCCTTAGATCAGCGTATTTATCTTGCGGATGTCAGCCACCGTGAAGCAACAGCTTTTAGCATTTATAACTTGCAGGAGCTTCATGATCGGACCAGTCTAGCCTTGGATCAGGTGCCGGAAGGCAGTCATATCGCTGAGCAGCTTCTTTGGGATTATATAGGTGAAAACCAAGCTGCCCACTGGACGGCACAAAATATTGAAAATATCGCATCCGGTCAATTTTCTGGTCAGGTTATCCAAACAGTTACTCCAAATCAATTTGATGTTCCTATTAATCAAATTTTTTCTGACCCAAAAGTTCAGGAAGCTATTGCAGC
Source organism: Lactococcus sp. UBA7128 (assembly GCF_002492185.1). NCBI lineage: Bacteria > Bacillati > Bacillota > Bacilli > Lactobacillales > Streptococcaceae > Lactococcus > Lactococcus sp. UBA7128. The sequence goes on along the minus strand of NZ_DKXK01000049.1, from coordinate 2,151 downwards.
TGCGTTGACAGAAGGGCGGGATCGCCCTTCCCCAATACCTCCTGTTGCAGTGACGGATTATACATCAGCTGCAGAGTTGGCCCTGCTAGGTCTTGAAACAGCAGGGAATAAATATCCCAGAAAGTTGACATTGGATGGCGTCGCGCTTTTGGACGGACCAAATGTTCTTGGAGGTGGTGAGCATTATGTGGGACTTGCTACTCTCCCTAATCTCCAAGAATTGACGTTGACTCATGCGACAGTGACAGATTTTTCAACTCTGACTCATTTGCCCAATATGACGCATTTGACTATCAATGCAACAGCTGGCGTTGCTAATGCCATGGAAATGTTTAATCACCCTAATCTAAACTCTCTTCGTCACCTAACTCTGAATCAGAACGGTATCACGGATGTCTCGCAGCTGAGAGCACTTTCTGGATTGAACACCCTGACACTCAACCATAACCAGATTGCGAATCTGGGAGTTCTGTCCCGGCTTCTTCAGCTAGCCTCTGGTTTGACAAGTATTGTGGCAGAGGAACAAAGTCTTACGCGTCCTGCTGTTCTGACTTTTACGGATAGCCCGACAGATGTCTTTAACATTGATGAAAAGGCAGTAGATGCGAGCAAATGGTCCATGACTCAAGGGCAAGGGAGTTTGCGAACCCAAGCAAGTCCGAGTCAAACATTTGTCAACTATAGTCAAGCTTTGGCAGATAACAAACTCCGTTGGGAGGAAAGTCAAATTTTTACCAGTAATCCACGTATTGAGGTTTCCTTTTCTGGTACAATCACACAAACTTCCTTACCGCAAGCTGCTCCGACAAAACCTGTGATTGATAGCCTAACAGGAAATTCCTCCGAAGGCTATGTGGTCACAGGGACAGGAAAAGCAGGAGAAACGATTCTTATCCATGATTCTGGAGGTAATGTCATTGCCACAACGACCGTCCAAGCTGATGGAACTTGGAGGGCGGAGATTTCTTCTGGAAAAGTAAGGCCGGGACAGATGATTTCGGCTGTCAGTAAAAATGCAGATGGAAAAATTTCTGAGGCTGTTCAAACAAGAATTCCAGAAGATTCTGAGACAGAGAAAACTGGACCACAGGAAGAAAGTCCTGTAGAGACAAAGGAAGAACAAAATCTTCCAGACTTAGGGGAGATAGCCTTGCCTGCCTTGGCTCTTGGAGGAAGCAGTCTTGTGGCTGCAGTGCTGCTTTGGCTAAAACAGCGCAAATCACAAATGAAATAATGAAAAGTCTTGTTTTAGGCAAGGTTTTTCTTTATTTATCTCCAGAAATACGATAAAATATTAAGGTGTAAAGATGCTTTTAGGACTGAAAAAGAGATTTTAGTGCCTATAGCAAACTTGTAATAAGAAAACAGGAGAAGAAAATGAACTTGCTAATCATGGGCTTGCCAGGCGCAGGTAAAGGAACACAGGCAGAATTTATCGTAAAAAACTACGGGGTAAATCACATCTCTACTGGAGACATGTTCCGTGCAGCGATGAAAAACGAAACAGAGATGGGCAAACTTGCCAAATCTTATATTGACAAAGGAGCTCTAGTTCCAGATGAAGTGACAAACGGAATCGTTAAAGAACGTTTAGCACAAGATGACATCAAAGCCTCAGGTTTCTTGCTTGATGGCTATCCACGTACATTTGACCAAGCAGAAGCTTTGGACAAGATGCTGGTTGAGCTTGGCATTAAACTTGATGCAGTCATCAACATTGAGGTAAACCCAGATATCTTGGTTGAACGCTTAAGCGGACGTTATATCTGTCGTACATGTGGTGCAACATACCACAAAATCTTCAAACCAACTAAAGTTGAAGGCACATGTGACGTTTGTGGTGGACATGATCTTTACCAACGTGCTGATGATAATCCAGAAACGGTTAAAAACCGTTTGGAAGTAAATATTAAGGAATCCGCACCTATCTTGGAACATTATACAGAGCTTGGCTTAGTCAAGACTATTGATGGGGGTCAGGCAATGGAAAAAGTAACGGAAGATATTCAAGAAGTTCTTGGATAAGATATAAAACTTATGAATCCGCTAATCCTATAAAGAAAAGAAGCTCCAACCGGGGCTTCTTTTCGCATACCTAAAAGCCAAGCCCCCAGCCAAACCACCCATCCTTTTCTCATCAAACACTCATTT
>NZ_DKXK01000024.1:3972-23543 GCF_002492185.1 Lactococcus sp. UBA7128 | reverse complement strand
ACCACAGATTATACAGAACCAAAATACATAAGTAATGGAAAAGGAGCGAAAGCTCTTTTCGTTTTAACTGAGAGTTTAAGAATAAGAAAGGAAGGAGAAGAGAGACTTTAAAACTGATAAATTTTGCAGTCTTTGTTATAATGAATGTATGTGAAAACTCTTTCAAGAATGGAATGGGACATGAATAAAGAAATAATGAATACTCGTTTTGAAGTAGAAGAATTTGAAAAACTTAAGCAAAATCTAGTCAAATACGAATGCGCCTTAGCGGTCATAATGACCGAATTTTCTAATCTCAATGCCTACTATAACGCTTATGAACCGGTTAATCCGATCGAGCACATCAAGAAGAGGATAAAATCCCCAGAAAGTATTGCGGGTAAGTTGAAGAAAAAAGGTTTACCCGTGACAGCAGAAGCTGCTGAACAATATTTATCTGACATAGCAGGAGTAAGAATCATTTGCGCTTACGCCAAAAATATCTACGAAATAGTGGATATTATCAAAAGTCAAGAAGGCTTTAAGGTTATCAGTGAAAAGGATTATTTGGAGCATCCGAAACCAAGTGGCTACCGTTCTTATCATATGATTTTGGAAGTTTATCTTGGTCCCCTTTTTGACAACCAAACTTGCCGCGTAGAGATACAACTTCGTACGTCAGCAATGGACTTTTGGGCGACATTGGAACACAAGGTTCGTTATAAGTATGGTGGGGAAATGCCAGACCACCTTAGCAACGAGCTTCAAGTATGCGCAGAACAAATCCATGCGCTGGATAATCGGATGTATCTTATTCATGAATTAGTAGATATGATAAATGAGGAGGAGATTTAATGACTAAAAAAATATACATTGCGGATGATGATGATAATATTCGCTTAGCAATTAAAGCTTTTTTGGAAAAAGAAGAATTTGAAGTAGAAGATTTTCCGACAGGAGATTTGCTATTGGAGCGTTTTAATCAACAACCAAGTGACTTTGTTATCTTGGATGTCATGATGCCTGGTTCAAACGGTTTTACAATCTTAAAAGCCCTTCGTGCCCAAAGTATAGTTCCGATTATTATGTTGACTGCACGTGACAGTGATTTAGACTATGCCACAGGACTGGACTTGGGAAGTGATGATTACTTTACGAAACCTTTTAGTCCAATGGAGCTGGTCATGCGTGTCAAAGCAATTTTCCGCCGTATTGAGTTTGAAAAACAAAAAAATGAAGAAACAGAGTAAGGAGTAAATATGATGAGGAGAAAACCACTCAGTATTAAAACGCGCTTGCTTCTTACAAATATTGGTTTTGTCTTCTTTGCTTTTCTCTGGATTATCTTAATTTTTAATGTCTTAATCAATAACTATATCAGTAATTCAGCCTCCAGTCAGTTAGCGCAAGTTAGAAGTTATCAAGCACAAGCCACTTCGCCCTCAGGCAGTATATCTATTAATCTAGAAGATGCGCCTCGTGGGAGTTTTAATACACATCCTGTTGCTTTTAATATTAATGAGAAGTATGAAGTTCAGGATTTAGAAAAAGTAGGCAACTTTGAGAAAGAAACAGCAAATCATATTGCTCATGCCTTGAAAAGCCAAAAAGTTTCACTTGATAATGTAAAAAATTACCGCCTTGATATATCAGGGAGCACTTTTTATATCGAAGCGAGTCGTCAAGAATCTGGACTCTATCAAGTGTTGTATGTTGATATCACAGGGATTATTAATTTTACTAACTCGGTGAATCTATTTTTGGTTTCAGTTGCTCTAGCCGTCATCTTAATTTTAAGTTTGGCCGTAACTTTTGTAACGCAAAGACTGATTAAACCATTGTCTATATTAGCGCAATTTGCGACACGGATTGGGCAAGGAGACTTTACTGAATACAAGGGAAGCTTCCAAGACCGTGAACTAGCTACCTTAGCTCATAATATGAATGTGGCTGCAAGACAGCTCGATAATAATGATAAAAATCAAAAGCTTTTCTTTCAAAATGCTTCGCACGAGCTCCGTACACCTCTTATGGCGATTAAGAGCTATGCAGAGGGGATTTCTTATGAAGTAATGGACCCCAAAAAGGCGAGCGAAACGATTCTTTATGAAACCGACCGTATGAGTGAGCTGGTTGAAGATCTTTTGACTCTATCACGTCTTGATAGTCTAGGGGGGCAGCAAGAAATGGAGCGTCAAGATGTCCGAGCAATTATGCAGGATATTGTTAAAGAACAAGAAATCTTCGCAGAGCAAAGAGGCGTGAAGATAACAAGCGTCTTCGATAAAAAAGCAGTCATGCTAACCTGTAACTATAAGGCCTTACGTCGAGCAGTGAGTAATCTGGTTTCAAACGCTATGCGCTATGTGGAAACAGAACTTACGCTCACATGTGTAAATAAAGGGCGTGAAGTTCTCATTTCAGTTGCAAATGATGGGGCTGTCATTGATCCAGAGACCTTGCCACATATTTTTGAACGTTTTTACAAAGGTGCAGGAGGGGTTCATGGTATTGGTTTAGCTATTGTCAAGACCGTTGTTGAACAACACCAAGGTCAAATCGATGTCAAAAGTGAAAATAATCAGACCGTTTTCACGATGGTTTTTAGCAAAATTCCAGAAAAAATGCTTGAAAAGAAAGAGAAAATTTGATAGAATATGACAAGTGCCGTTTTGGCATAAATAAAACTGTTTATCCGCTGGGCCAGTGGCTTTATTGATAAGCAAAAGGAGAAAAAAATGTCTATTTCATTGATCGATTCTATCAATGCAGGTCAACTTCGTTCAGATATCCCTGAATTCCGTCCAGGAGACACTGTACGTGTTCACGCTAAGGTTGTCGAAGGAACTCGCGAACGTATCCAAATGTTCGAGGGTGTCGTTATTGCACGTAAAGGTTCTGGTATCTCAGAAACTTACACTGTTCGTAAAATCTCAAACGGTGTGGGTGTAGAACGTATCTTCCCTCTTCACACTCCGCGTGTTGAAAAAATCGAAGTTATCCGTCACGGTCGTGTGCGTCGTGCTAAACTTTACTACTTGCGTGCATTGCAAGGTAAAGCGGCTCGTATCCCAGAACGCCGTAAATAATTTTGACTTGTCTAACCGCCCTGTTGAGCGGTTTTTCTTTTTGTTAAAATGACTTATAAAAGACAGTGAAATCTGGAAATTAAAAAAGGGAGCAGTTGGATTTGAACTGTTGAACTTTAAAATCTAAATATGACATAATCGAGGCATCAAAAAAGGACTTACGTCAATAAGTCCCATGTAGCCGTTTTAAGAACGGTAACCTAATATTCATGTTAAAATAACGTCAATACTGGCTAAAGTTGGACGTTATTTTTGTTGTTCCTATCATTGAGCATGAGTATTAATGTTGCAAATGCAATCATTAATGACAATGCTTGATACACTGACAAATTTATCGCCTTTATGTTTTGTGAGGTTAGCTCACACAAATATCATAAGCATCATCTCCAGTCGGCGCACCGTCCATTAAACGCCACAAAAATTATTCTGTCATAAAAACAAAACTTACTAGAGCAGTTCAGTTGACACTTACTTGTGATTAAAGCATTTTTGATTTAAAAAGGTTCTGTGATAGAATAAAAGATAAATAAGCAGGCATCAAAAACGGATGAAGAGGAATAAATATGCTGAGTTTTCAGGAACGTATAAAGAATAAAGAAAATAGATTGACAGAGCTAGAGGAAGACTTAGCAAACTATATTCTGAAACATAAGGAAGAAGTGAGTCAAACAAAAATTGTTAGCTTATCACAAAAATTCTATACCGTACCTAATACCATTACACGTTTCTGTAAAAAATTAGGCTATGATAATTTTTCTGAGTTTAAAATAAATCTCAAGCAAGAGTTAGCAATTCCGGAAGTAACGAGCTCTCACAAGGAAATTCTTTTGAAAAACTTTGATCTCATTGATAAAGAACGAGAGATGAAAGTCGTGCAGCTCATGCAGAAAGCTAAATTTGTCAATTTTTATGCCTTGGATCAGACAGGCCTTTTAACTAAAATGTATGTGAAAAGTCTCTTTGCTTTGGATAATAAGTTTCAATTTTTTGAATATCAGCAGGAGATGAAAAAGAAAATTCTGAGCTCATCCAGTGAGCTGTTCTTTTTTGTTTCCTTATCTGGCGAAACACCGTCAGTTTTAGAATTAGCGGCACTGGCTAAGGAGAACAAGCACAAAATTGTTAGCCTTACTAATCTAAAGGGGAACAGATTAGTTCAACTCTCAGACATTTCGCTCTTTTGCTTAACGGAAGAAGAGGAGGTGAACGGTTATAATACAACTGATAAAACGCCTTTACTCTTGATTTTACAGTCGCTTTATTATGCCTATCGTGGAATTTTACACATTTAAAAATATACTTTTCGAAGGAAAAGTGTTTTTTTAGTAGTTTTGTTGAAAGCGTTTTACATTGTGGTAATATTTATTTATAACAAAAATAAAAAGGTAGGTTAAACAATGAGTAACCAAAAGAATCTCTATGCTCCTTTTGATGGGGAAATCCTTAAACTAGAGCATGTTAAAGATCCGATTTTCTCTGAGAAAACGATGGGGGAGGGCTATGCAGTTGAGCCTACAGGAGAAGCCATATATGCTCCTGTTTCTGGCAGAGTAAGAATGGTTCAAGGGCATGCTGCAGGATTTGATACAGCAGATGATTTGCAGGTATTGCTTCATATCGGTATTGATACAGTCAGCCTTGACAAATCAGTATTTGAATTTCACATTAAAGAAGGGGACAGTGTAAAAGCTGGACAAGCTATTGGACGCGTAAATTGGAAAGCTGTTGAAGAAGCTGGACTTAAAAAAACAGCTATCGTAGTCATTACTAATACAGCTGAAAAACTGGAAAGACTCCAGATCAGTGAGGTAGGAAAGGTCAAAGGTGGAAGTCCGATTGGTGAAGCCATTGTAAAAGGAGTAGCTAAAACAAAGACTTCCGAACCTCAGAAGAAAAAGAAAAAATTTGCCTTGGGAGGCTTCTTTCAGGAGTTAGGGAAAACTTTCATGCTTCCAGTTGCCCTTATGGCCTTTATGGGCTTACTCTTAGGTTTGGGAAGTTCATTTTCCAGCAAATCTACTATTGATGCTTTTCCATTCTTAGGCAACGAAGTACTCCAAGTTATTTTCCGTTTCTTTTCCGCAATTGGTGGGTTTGCTTTTAGTAATCTTCCAGTGATGTTTGCGATGGCAATTCCTTTAGGTTTGGCAAAGAAAGAAAAGGGAGTGGCTGCTTTTTCTGGGTTTGTAGGCTACATGGTGATGAACCTCTCGATTAATTTCTTTTTAACAGAACGTGGACAACTTGCGGATGCAGAACTCATGCAAAAAGCAGGGCAAGGAATGGCCTTAGGTGTTCAAACTATCGAAATGGGAGTTCTTGGAGGTATCATTGCTGGTATTATTGTTTACAATCTCCATAAGAAGTTCTACAATATCCAACTTTCAGATAGTTTTGCATTTTTCGGGGGATCAAGGTTTGTCCCGATTATTACAGCTCTAGTAATGGCGTTAGTTGGTTTGCTTATTCCTGTAATTTGGCCGCTCTTTGCTCTTCTTATCCAACAGGTGGGGAGCTTGATACAAGGTGCAGGTATCTTCGGACCTTTCCTTTTCTTCTCTGGCGAACGTTTGCTTTTACCTTTTGGCTTGCATCACATCTTGGTGGCTACTATTCGTTTCACTCAGGCTGGAGGTTCAGCACTCATTGATGGACAAGAAGTGTATGGCGCTTTGAATATCTTCTATGCAGAGCTCTCTAATCGCCTACCTATCTCAGGTTCAGCAACTGCTTTCTTGTCACAAGGAAAGATGCCAACCTTTATGTTCGGTCTTCCGGCCGCTGCCCTTGCGATGTATCGTACCGCTAAACCAGAAAATCGCGCAAAAATAAAAGGACTCTTAATTTCCGGTGTTATTGCAACATTTGTTACAGGTATTACAGAACCAATTGAATTCCTCTTCCTTTTCATCAGTCCATTCCTCTGGATTTTCCATGTTATCATGACAGGTCTTGGTGCATTGATTGTGAGTCTCTTAGGCGTGACAATCGGAAATACAGACGGTGGTGTTCTTGACTTCCTTATCTTCGGAGTGATGCAAGGCTCTTATACACAGTGGTTCTTGATTCCTCTTGTTGGTGCATTTTGGTTTGCAGCATACTACTTTACATTCAAAAAAGTTATTCTTTGGAAAAATTTGAAAACACCGGGACGTGAAGCAGTTATAGAGCCAGAGTATTCAGACAAAGAAATGGCTCACTCAGGAAATACCTCAGGTTATAATGCAGAAGCAATCTTAGCTGCTCTTGGTGGAAAAGAAAACATCGTCACTTTGGATAACTGTATTACACGTCTTCGTTTGATTTTGAATGACGGTAACATTGTTGAAGATGATAAGCTAAAAGATTTAGGTGCTCTAGGTGTCGTACATTTGGATGATACAAGTGTCCAAGTTATCATCGGGACAAAAGTAACAACTGTTCGAAATGATTTGGATAATTTGATTTAGAAGGAGAAAGGTAAAACAAGGCAGAAAGTCTTGTTTTACTATTTATTGATATGACAGAATTTGATAGAATAATTGATCGCAAAGGAACGTTTTGTACCCAGTGGGATTTTGTAGAGGATCGGTTTGGCCAGAAGGATTTACTTCCTTTTACCATATCAGATACTGATTTTGCAATTCCTGAGACAGTGAACACAGCACTACAAAAGCGACTTACGCATCCTATATATGGTTACACGCGTTGGAATCACCAGTATTTCAAGTCTGCTGTCTCAACTTGGTACCACAAGCAATTTGACTTCAAGATAGAAGAAGACTGGATTTTGTACAGTCCAAGTGTTATTTACTCCCTTTCACAGCTGATTGAAATCATGTCTCAGCCAGGAGAAGGTGTTGTTGTACAAACACCAGCTTACGATGCTTTTTCTAAGACAGTTACGGCAAATGAACGTTTGTATGTTGAAAATCCCCTACTTTTTCAAGAAGGGCAGTACAGAATTGATTTTCAAGATTTGGAAGAAAAATTAGCAGAACCACAGAATAAAATTTTGCTCTTTTGCTCACCGCATAACCCTACAGGTCGTGTGTGGACAAGCAAGGAATTAGAAAGAGTAATTTTACTGTGTCAAAAATATGATGTGTTTATCATTTCAGATGAAATCCACATGGATATTCTTCGGAAAGGGAAACAACACCATCCTATTTTACGGTATGGAACGGAAAATATCGCTCTTCTCACATCAGCGAGTAAAACCTTCAATTTTCCAGGATTAATTTTTTCTTATCTACTGATTCCTGATGGCAAGCTTCGGGATAAATTTTGTAAACACTTGAAAGAAAAAGATGGTCTTTCTTCTTGCAGTATTCTTGGCATGGAAGCAACAGTTTCAGCTTATAAAACGGCTGGTCAATGGGTGGAAGAACTCAACGACTACTTGGATGAGTCTATCGTGTTTACGAGAAATTTTTTACGAGAAAAGTTGCCTCAGGTAAAGCTGATTGAATCCGAAGCAACATATCTTTTGTGGCTTGATATTTCAGAGCTGCGAATCCCGATGGAAGACTTGCAAAAAGCCTTGATTAACGTAGGAAAAGTGGCAATTATGGATGGGGCAATCTATGGCCAAGCAGGAACAAATTTTCTCCGGCTAAATATAGGTTGCTCAAGAGCTAAGGTCAAAGAAGGACTTGAGCGTTTACTTAAAAGTATCCAGTCTCTTTAAAAATGAAAAGCGTTCAAACTAAGAGTTGACGCTTTTCTTTGTAGGCTAGTGAATGAGTTGACTAAGGATTCTGGTGATTTCTTCAGGTGTTTCCTTACGCTTCCGGCGAATCCAGGCTTGCGTAAGCCCGAAAATTGCATGAGCATAATAAGTTCCTGCATAGATTTTACCGAGCTGGCCAAGGTGACTTCTTCTGGCATCTTTTGGAAGAATAGAGCGTTCAATCATATTTTTTAACTTGGCTTGCATGAATTGATGAATTTCTTTACTGCCATTTTCGGAGAGAAGCGCAGCGTAAATCTCGTTATGATCGAGAAACTCGTATGCTTCCAGCATCGTTTTTTGCAAATCCCCATTATTTTTTTCAAAGACGTATTGAATGGTATTGAGCAATGTTTTTTGATACTGGTCAATCATCTCGTACTTATCTTGATAGTGTGTATAAAAGCCACTGCGACTCGTTTTTGCAACTTTCACAAGTTCAGTTGTCGTAATCTGGTCAAATGTTTTTTCTTGCAGCAACTGAGTCATTGCATCACGAAGGCGCATTTTTGTACGTTCTTTTCTATTTTCCAACGTTTAATCCTTTTCTTTTGTGAAACTTATATTTTTACTTTCCTGTTTTAAAAGTTTATTATAGCACTTTTTAGACGCGTTGTATATAAAAATACATAAGCAAATAGTGAATAAATTTGTCTCTATCCTTCTCGTCAAATTTTGAAAAATATGATAGAATAACAATGTCAAATAGATTTTACAGTGAGAACAGGGAGAAATTTATGAGCGAAGAAAGCAAATACACTGAAGCGCAAATTGAAGAAATTAAAACAAAGATTTTAGGAGCTTTAGAAACGGTGATTGACCCTGAACTGGGTATTGATATTATTAATCTGGGCTTGGTTTATGAGATTTCTTTTGAGGATAATGGATTTACCGAAGTTAAAATGACCTTGACCACTATGGGCTGCCCTTTAGCCGATGTATTGACAGACCAAATTCATGATGCACTTAAAGAAGTTGACGAAGTAACTGAGATTAAGGTGAATCTCGTCTGGTATCCAGCATGGACTGTTGATAAAATGAGCCGCTATGCGCGCATCGCTCTAGGTATCCGTTAGATGATATCTTGTAAAATAGGACCAAAGACCGAGTGAAACAAGGTCTTTTTTTGGTAAAATGGAGATATGAGTAGACAGATAAAAACCTTCATCATCATTGAACTATGTATTATAGCTGCCTTGCTGTTTCATATTATGAAATCGCCTTACTTTCTTTTGCTACTTGCTTTTGCTGTCTCTTTCAGTATTCTGTCGAGAAAAATAATTTTTCTACGCTCAGTTTCAGTAGTGCTTTGGATTTTTTTTGCTGTAATGTTATTGACAGCAGGTTGGTTCTGGCTGGCCTTGCTGTTCCCTCTCTTTGTAGGGATTAGTTTATGGAAAAAGCAGTCAGAAACTGGTTCAAGCTTTGACTATGGGCAAAACTATGCTGAAAGTTCAGAAAAACTTACGCGCAGTAATGGCAATGATGTCATTGATCTTTACGATGTAAACTTCAGACCTGAAGGAAATAGCTTAAGTATCAAAAAATCTGCAGGAAATACTAAAATTATCGTTCCCGAGGATGTAGCAATTGCTTTAGAGATAACAGTTCATAATGGTATTGTCAAAATTTTTGATAAGGAAACAGAAATTAATCCTAAAAATTTCCGCTATTTTTCTGAGATGAAAGAAGAAAGTCAAAAACGTATCCGTATCAACATTCAAGTAGACACAGGAAATATTGAGGTGGTTAAGGGATGAAAAAATCAATCATTAGAACCTTTACCGTCCTTTTTATAATCATAGTTTTGGTTAATACGCTACTATTCTTAGTCACGAGTGATGCTTCCACAATAAATCTCGTGGGTTTGAAAGTTAATAATTTTTATGGGATATGGATTTTTCTTTCCGTAGCAGGCTTATTAGCATTAGTCTTTACCTTTTTTAACTATTTAGAGAACAGTAAGATAAAGAAAAATTTCTTTGATGACATTCAGCGTCTTAGTCAAAATCAAGAGCCAGAAAATCAGGAGCTGCAAGAACTCTATTTGCGCTTAAAAGAAATGACGACAGAGCTCCAAGAATTATCAGCACAGAAGTCAGCCAATAAAGCAGAAATTATTGAAACAGAAAGAAAGCGAATTTCGCGTGAACTTCATGACTCAGTGAGTCAGGAACTTTTTGCTGCAACGATGATTTTATCCTCTGTAACAGGAAGTGAGGCAGAAGCCACTCATCTCACGCAGGACCAGATTTTAACGCAAACACGTCTGGTTTTAAAAATCTTACATGAAGCCCAAAATGAAATGCGAGCCTTATTGTTGCATCTAAGACCGATTGAACTGGATGGCAAATCATTAGCAGCAGGTCTGAATTCCTTAACTGACGAATTACAGGCAAAAATTTCATCAAATATCAATGTAAAACTCAGTGATATTCAAGCTTCATCAAACATAGAAGATAACCTTTTCCGAATGGCTCAAGAAATTCTGAGTAACACCTTAAGACACGCGCAAGCTGATAATATTGAAGTGCTCTTAAAGGAACAACATGATAATATAATATTAAGAATAACTGACGACGGTGTTGGCTTTGACACTAAAAACAGTAAGTCAGCCAGCTATGGACTTGTCAATATTAAAGAGCGTGCACTCTTACTTGGTGGTGATGTTAAGATAGTCAGTGCTCCAAATCAAGGGACGAGCGTAGAGATACGTATCCCACAAGTGAATCAAATTAAGAAGATAAAAGGAAAAAATGGATAAAATAAAATTACTTATCGTGGATGATCATCAGATGGTTCGGCTTGGTTTGTCAAGCTTTATGAATATTCAACCAGATATTGAAGTGGTAGGAGAGGCTGCAGATGGTGAGTCTGGATATCTCAAAGCCCAAAGTTTAAAACCTGATGTAATACTGATGGACCTGGTTATGGATCGCTTAGACGGTATTGGAGCGACACAGAAAATATTGGCGGAAAGTCCAGAGCAGAAAATCCTGATATTAACGAGTTTCTTGGATGATGAAAAAGTTTTTCCTGCCTTGGCTGCAGGGGCTAAAGGCTATATTTTAAAGACATCCCAAGCCGCTGAAATTGCGAATGCTGTCCGTAAAGTTGCGAGTGGACAGGATGTATTATCAGAAGCTGTTAAAGAAAAAATAAATCAACAAAAGCACCGTAAGCCAGAACTTTATGATGAGCTTTCAAAAAGGGAAATGGAAGTACTAAAAATTTTGGCCCAAGGCTTATCAAACCAAGAAATTGCAGATCAACTTTATATCAGTCTCAAAACTGTCAAGACACACGTGTCCAATATTTTTAACAAGTTAGAAGTGAGTGATCGTACACAGGCGACTATTTATGCGATTCAACATAAGCTTGTTGATTAGTATGCATATTACACTTACGGATAGATTTTTTTATCTTACTGTAGTTTAAACATGCATGTCCAATAGCGAAAACACTCCATATCTGTTATAATAGAAGAATAAAAGTTTAGTTTAAAAAGTTTCGAAAATTAAAACTAATTTTTGCTATGTTGATGATACTTTGTAGGATTAAAAAACGAGGACCTGTAACTGTCCAAGTATCTTAGAAGATTTTTCCAGAAATTTGCGCCATACAGTAGTGTTTTTTAATCTTTTAAACTTACAAAAATGAAAGTTTCCTTGGCGAGACTTATGATAAAATTTAGAAAAGAGAAGCAAATGACTTACCCACAACTTAATCTTGAGAAACATGAAGGAACAACAGCGATCATTCATACTAATCATGGGGATATGACTGTGAAACTTTTTGATGACCTGGCTCCGAAGACTGTTAAAAACTTTGTTGAACTGAGTAAAAAAGGTTATTACGATGGCGTTATTTTCCATCGTATTATCAAGGACTTTATGATTCAGGGAGGAGATCCGACAGGTACGGGGATGGGTGGCGAATCCATCTATGGTGAAAAATTCGAAGATGAATTTTCACAAGATGTTTTTAATATCCGCGGCGCATTGTCAATGGCTAATGCAGGACCGGATACAAACGGAAGTCAATTCTTTATCGTGCAAAATCAAAATCTTCCTTATCCTAAGTCGGCTTTGGTTGAAGGAGGCTGGCCTGAAGAGATTGCTGAAGTCTATGTACAAGGTGGCACGCCACATCTTGATGGCCGCCATACAGTCTTTGGGCAGCTTGCAGATGAAAATTCCTTTAAAGTTCTAGATAAGATTGCAGCTGTGCACGTGGGCGTACAAGACCGTCCAGTTGATGACGTTATTATTGAAAACATTGAAATTATTGAGAAATAAAATGATGGATCAATCAGTAAAAATTGGGGACAAAGTTACCGCTGAAATTATCGGCTTGCAAGACTATGGAGCTTTTGTAAAATTTGTAGATCGAGAAAACAATGAACATAAAGGGTTGATTCATATTTCAGAGGTACGATCAGGTTTTGTTAAAAATATCCGAGAAGTCATAAAAATTGGCCAGCATGTAAAAGCGCAAATCATTGACATTGACGAGTACAATGGAAAAGTCAGTTTGTCCATTCGAAGTCTTGAGGAGCATCCACAAAACCATTATTTTTATCGCAAAAAAAGATTCACAGATTCTCGTGACAAGATTGGTTTTAAAAGCTTAGCGGATAAAAGGGAGATGTGGATTGAAGAAGGCGAAAGTTATTTAAGAGAAAGAGTAAACTAAAATACAAACGAGGTGAAGATGAACGACAATGTCTTAAAATATACCAAACGAGTTTTTAACGTGATTACTATTTTGGGTTTTATTGCTACTATTGTTGGTAGTGTTTACCTCTGGCATTTGGGTGCTTTCCAAGATCAAGAAATTTTAAAACGCATAATAACAGCTCATGCTATTCTGGGGCCTGTTATATTCTTGCTCATGCAAATCATTCAAGTTATTATTCCGATTATACCTGGAGGACTGACTATAGCAGCGGGAGTCCTGATTTTTGGACCTGTATGGGGATTTGTTTATAATTATTTGGGTATTCTTGTAGGTTCTGTGATACTTTTCCACCTTGGCCGAAAATACGGACAATCTTTGGTCCAAATTTTTGTTAAAGAGAAAACCTACAATAAATATATGGCTTGGTTGGAAAAGGGGCAGAAACGTTTTAATATCGCTTTCCTTCTCTTGATATTGTCGCCGATTGCACCAGATGATGCTCTTGTTCTTATTGCGAGTCAAACGCGAATGAGTTGGAAATTCTTTAATTGGGTGATGATTTTATGCAAACCACTCCCGATTCTATTTTATTCCTATGCCTTGATTTTCGGTGGGAATTTGCTTGGCAATATCTTCTAGTAGAGGACTTCAAATAATGTTTAAAAATGGTTTTGCGAAAGCAACCATTTTTATATAAATAATGTATAATAGACCTAGTAAACTTTCTAGTGATGGAGCTCCATTTTGAACAATAAAACAAATACAATAAAGAAAAAGAAAAAGAAAAAGCAGTCTAAAAGTAAGCTAAGTTTTGACAGCCGTATTGATTATGCGCTCATCTTACCGGCCTTTCTTCTAACAGCCATTGGACTGTATGCCATTTGGGTTGCCGTTAGCCATGACTATCCGACACAAGCAGTTAAGATGGTGGGGCAACAAGGAACTTGGATTATTGTCGGAGTTATTTTAGCTTTGATTGTGATGCATATGGATTCGAGACTCCTTTGGAACCTCACACCAGTTTTTTATGGATTTGGTCTCATTTTAATGGTATTACCTATATTCTTCTATAGCCAATCGGTGTATGATCTAACAGGAGCCAAGAACTGGATTGCCTTTCACAATACAAACCTTTTCCAGCCTTCAGAGCTGATGAAAATAGCATATATATTATTTTTAGCAAGAATTGTTGTGTCCTTTCAAAACAAGTTAAAAAAACGTTATATTAGGGACGACTTTATCTTGATTGGCAAGATTACTTTAGCAACTTTTCCCATAGCTGTACTTGCCGCACTACAGGAAGACTTCGGAACTTTCATGGTTTTCTTAGCCATCGCAGCAGGTATTGTCTTAGTGTCAGGTGTATCTTGGAAAATTATCCTACCTGTTCTTGCTGCAGTTGCACTTGTCGCAGCAGGTATCGTTGCCATGGTTATGAATCCTCAAGGGCAGGAGCTGCTGGGAAATGTATTTAGTCAATATCAAGTTAATCGTTTCTTGGCTTGGCTGCAGCCCTTTGAGTACACTCAAAGTTTTTCACTTCAACAGTCGCGTGCTTTGATTGCTATTGGGGTAGGAGGTCTGTTTGGACGTGGTTTTGGTGTGGCAAACGTTAATGTACCAGTTCGTGAGTCTGATATGATTTTTACTGTGATTGGAGAAGACTTTGGTTTCGTTGGTTCAACTTTCGTCATCTTACTTTACTTTGCCCTCATTTATCGCATGATTCGTGTGACATTTCAGTCCAATAACCAATTTTATATCTTTATATCGACGGGGATTATTATGATGATTCTCTTCCATGTATTTGAAAATATTGGGGCAGCAATTGGTTTGCTTCCGTTAACAGGTATTCCGTTGCCTTTTATCTCCCAAGGAGGATCGGCTCTCATTAGTAATATTATCGGTCTTGGACTTGTTCTTTCTATGAAATATAATCAGCTACCAGAGTTTGTGATGGTTCGTGAAGCTGGCAGAAAATCTTTAGAAAATAAAAAAGCGCGCTTGTCACGTACTTCACAACAACAAAGGGTTAAGGCAACAGGAAGACGCAGAAGCAGTAAATAATAGAAAAGCTTTTCAAATAGAAAAAGCTTTTTTCTTTCGGATTTAGTACGTTAAGGGAAGAAGATTAAATTTCTCAAACTAAAAATTTCACATAATTAACAAAATGTGGTAGGCTATAGATGAGAATACAAAGGAGGAATTATAAAATGAAATATGCAGTAAGATATGCATCACGTGGAGGAAATACACGTGCAGTTGCAGATGTAATTGCAGATAAGCTCAATATTAAAGCGAAACGTATTTCAGAGCCACTCGAAGAAGAAGTTGAAGTGCTGTTTCTTGGAGCAGGCGTTTGGTTTGCCTCTGTAACCAAGGATATGAAAGAATATCTGGCGGCTCTAGACAGTGGAAAAATCAAGCAGATTGTGGCTTTTTCTACTTCTGGTCATCTGGAATCAGCGATTAAAAAAATTACCACAGCAGCAAAAGAAAAGGGGATTAAAGTTAATGAAAAATCCTTTGATCTACACATGAACATGCAAGGCATCACATTTTTCGCTCCTGCAGGTGGTGATCTAACAAAAGACCAGATCAGTCAAGTGGAAAATTTTGTTGATGAAGTAGTTTCTCAGTTATAATATTAATTTTAAATCGTCTTTTTTAAATGAAAGCTTCAGTCATTTTGAAGCTTTTTTGTTTTATTATCTTTTTTATTAAATGTTTTTATTTCATTAAGAAAATATTACGTTGAGAAATATAATGTTACTTTGATGTAATCAACAGCCTTTGTTTTGTTACATTAATAAAAGCAATTGTGATAAAATGGTAATATTCATTCAAGAGAATTTGAGGAGGTAGATTTTACTTTTTATGAAAAAGAAATTGATTGCGACATTGATGCTCTCAACAGTTGTTTTGACTGCAGGGGCTCCATTGTCTAGCGTAAACGCTGATTCAACAGAACGTCAAATTGCTGAGCAAGATTCAAAGATTGCAGCCGTAAAAGATGAGGCAGCACAAGCCCAATCTCAAGTCGAGGCAGTAGGGACTCAAGTCAATACATTGAAAGAGAAACAGGTTTCAATGAAAGAGGAAGTTGAAAAGTTATCCAATCAACAGAAGGAACAGTCTAAACAAATTCAAGAGTTAAATAAGAATATCCAAGAACGCAGTGAAGCCTTGGAAGCTCAAGCCCGCAGTGCACAAACAGAAGGAGGAGCAACAAACTATATCTCTGCTCTTTTAGATTCTAAATCGTTGACAGATGCTATCCAAAAAATGACTGCCATGGCAACTGTTGCTGGTGCTAATAAGTCGATGATTGAGCAGCAAGAGGCAGATCAAAAGGATATTCAAGATAAACTAAAAGATAACCAAAACAAGTATGCTAAGGTCACACGCTTGCAGCAAGACTTGGAAAGTCAAGCAGACGAGTTAGCAACTCAAGAAGCTCAGCTCAAGGTTGCTCAGTTGAATTATGAGGCTATGATAACAACTGAGGAAGGCAAGAAGCAAGAATTACTTAGTCAAAAAGCTGAAGCTGAAAGAGCTGCACAGGCTGCTGCTGAGGCGCAAAGATTGGCTGCTGAACAGTCTATGGTAGCGCAACAAGAGAAGGCAAATGAAACTTCTCCAAGTCCAGTGCAGCCTTCTACACCAGACTTGGGAGGCGGCTCAGAAGTTACGCCGCCAAATCCACCAGCACCTCCTGGACCAGTAGGTCCACCAGCTCCACCACCAACACCTGGCAATAACCCATACCCACCAGGGCAATGTACGGCTTATGTATGGGAACGTCTTGGTGGCAATATGCCAACCTATATGGGCAATGCAGCAGACTGGGTAGTTTATGCTAATGCAGGTCCAGCTCCGGGTAACATTATTGTCTTTCCTCCAGGGGTTCAAGGTGCTGACTCATTTTATGGTCACGTTGCCGTTGTAGAACAAGTTTTGGGAAATGGTCAAGTTGTAATTTCTGAAGGAAACTTTAATGGAGGTTGGGGATCAACACGTACTGTTTCAACATCAGGTGTTTACTTTATCAATCCATAGCAAACAGGAGAAGCAAGAACATCTTGCTTTTTTTGATAGGCCTCTATCCTTGCACCTCAAGGTGCTAATGCTAGCCAGCAAGCAACCTCTATAGACCTTTCCTAAGCCTCCCACTTGGAGGCATTTTATTTAAACCTTTCTTTAGAAGAAAATTAGTAAAGTTGTCATGAGATGATAATATCCGAATATTCAGATGAAAAAATAAATTCTGCTGTATTTTGAGTTTAATTTATTGTTGAAATAAGTTATACTAATTATAAAAGATAGCGCTTTGCTTTTAGAAGGAGGAAGGGAATGCTTGAAGTAAAAAATCTTAGGAAGACATTTGGTGATCTTGTTGCAGTAGATGACCTAAGCTTCAACATAGAAGATGGGGAGATTTTGGGCTTTATCGGACAAAATGGAGCTGGGAAAACAACAACATTTCGGCTTATACTGGATTTTTTGACGCAAGATTCAGGAAGTGTTTTGTGGAATGGATCCCCACTGTCCAGCAAGGACTATGATATTATTGGTTATTTACCAGAAGAAAGAGGACTTTATCCAAAAGAGAGTATTGAGTCACAGCTGCGCTTTTTTGGTCAGCTTAGAGGAAAAACTAGAAAAGAAATTGATGAAAAAATTGATTACTGGATGGAGAAGTTTGAGGTCAAAGGAAAACGGACAGATAAGGTAAAAACACTATCAAAAGGTAATCAACAAAAAGTTCAGCTTATTGCTACGCTTATCCATGAACCAAAGCTTGTTATCTTAGACGAGCCCTTTTCGGGCTTGGATCCAGTTAATGCAGAGTTATTAAAAACAGCAGTGGCTGAACTTCGGAACCAAAAAGTGTGTGTTGTCTTTTCAGATCATAATATGATGAATGTCGAAAAAATGGTTGATAAGATGATTATGGTGAAAGAAGGCAAGAAAATATTGGACGGAACTGTGGATGCTGTACGTCAGAGTTTTGGCCGGACAAAAGTATTTGTCGAAGCACCTGTATCACAAGAAGAATTATCTCATCTTGAGGGGGTAAAAGAAGTACTTTTACAACGTAATGGTACTTATGAGTTGACTTTGGAAAATGAAGAAGCTGGAAAAGGTGTCTTTGATTATGTCACAAAATCAGGCTATATTCATATGTTTTCTCAACAACCACCAAGTTTGGAAGAAATATTCAAAATGAAAGCAGGTGAAACACATGAATAGTAAATTCTGGATAATTGTAAGAGAAGTTTTTCGAAAAAATGTTAAGTCAGTTTCTTTTCTCATCATGGTTTTCCTTCCTTTACTGATAGGGCTTGTTTTCTATGTGGTTGCTAGAGTGGTGGACAATGGTCAAGGAAATGTTGATAGCATCGCTGTAGTTACGGAAAATAAAAATATCGCTTCTGCTCTTAATGAAGTTAAAGGAGAAATTAACTATAAGGTGATGGATCGCTCAGAAGCTGATCATAAACTCAAAGATGAAGAGGTTGAAGCGATTTTAGTCTTGGAGTCAAATCAAGGAAAAATTCATGCACGCTTAGAAACGACACGTTCAATGGATATGGCAACTCAAATGTTGGTGTCACAAACACTCACAAGCATACAGCAGAGTGCTTTGGCAACTCAGCTAGGACTCTCTCCAGAAGAGCAAGCCAATCTACTTTCCCCAGCTCGATTAGAACCTATACATGTGGAGTTTGATGAGGAAGGAAATAGGATACAGGGAACGGATTATTCTGGTTTAAGGCAGGCCATTGCTACAGCTTTAATTATTCTTATTTGGATATTTGTTGCAACTTATGGCAGTATTGTTGCACAAGAAATTGCAAGTGAAAAAGGGACACGTATTATGGAAGTCATCCTTTCAAGTGTCAAAGCTGAAACACATTTTTATGGAAAGCTTGTTGGGATTATACTCGTTTGTACGGTGAATATTATGGCCTATGTTTTTCAGATTGGGGTAGCTTATCTCGTTTTCAAGGATAATGATATGGTTCGGCATCTCCTACAAGGATTAAATCTTCAAGAAGTCTTCACGGGACAGTTTTGGTTGGTCATCCCTATTGTAATTTTAGGAGTTCTTCTGTTTACTTTCCTCGCTGCTCTATCTGGATCACTGATT
This sequence comes from Lactococcus sp. UBA7128, assembly GCF_002492185.1. NCBI lineage: Bacteria > Bacillati > Bacillota > Bacilli > Lactobacillales > Streptococcaceae > Lactococcus > Lactococcus sp. UBA7128. Next base: position 4,930 of record NZ_DKXK01000024.1, on the reverse strand, counting down.
TCACGTGTGGAAGATGTGCCTAAAGCTCAAACACCAATAACAATGATTGGTTTATTGGGGTATATGCTATCCATTATCTTTGCCTCTCAACCTGATAATATTGTGATGACTGTAACAAGTTATATTCCATTTATTTCTAGTTTTGTTCTGCCAATGCAGATTGCGACAGGAGTTGCAAGTAATTTACAAGTTTGGCTTTCGATGGGAATCATGCTTGCTGCAATGGTGTTTACTCTCTTGTTCTCAGCACGGTTCTATAAATCTAATGTTTTGATTTATAGTAGTGGAGGCTTATTGAAAGCATTGAAACAATCTATCAATAATATGAAAAATGAAGATAGACTAAAAAATAAACTTAAATAAAAAGAACCTCGCCTCTGTTGTTCACAAAGGTGAGGTTTTTTAACTAATCTGAGTTTGGAAATCACGTTCCATAACGATATTGCGAACTTCCCGACTGATATCTTTCAGCTTAACTTGGCGTACAGAGCGAGGGAGAAACTTGCGGATATCATCATTGTTATAACCAATCTGAAGACGATTTTCATCAAGAATGAGAGGCCGGCGTAAAATTGTGCGGTTTTCTTTCATGATTTTAATCATAGAGTTTAAAGAAAACTGCTCTAAATCCAATGATAAACTTTTGTAAGCGTGGCTCCGCATTGAAACAATCTCTTCGGTTCCATGCTCTGTCAGAGCAAGAATTTCAAGAAAATCCTCTTTTTTGATATCATCTGTGAGAAGATTGATTTCTTTAAAAGTGATATCGTTATTAAGTAGCCATTTTTTTGCTTTTCGGCTTGAGCTACACCCGGCAACGGTATAAATTTTTATCATGTTGTCTCCTTTATAGAAAATCTTATTTTTTTCTAATTTATATATGAACTAATTATAACATTTTTAAAGAGCGTGTCAAGAGCATCATTGGAAAGTTTTAATTTTAATCCAATGTTATTTT
>NZ_DKXK01000024.1:0-3647 GCF_002492185.1 Lactococcus sp. UBA7128 | reverse complement strand
GTAATTTAGTGAAAATTATTAATAATAGAGCTTATATTGCTTCCTTATTTTATATGAAGTTAAGTAAGAATATTTTTCACTTTCAAAGCTTTCATTTGACTGTTTACTAAGAAAATGTTATTCTACTAGGGATAAAACTTTTAAACTGGTCCAGAGAGGCTAGCAAGGTTGTGGACATGAATATTAAGCTCTTTTCAAAAGAGGGCGTACTCTATCTTCTTTGCACCTGTTTTTTCTGGCAGGTGCTTTTTTCTCAAACTTTTTGGGAAATAAGAAAATACCTGTCAGAGAGCGGAGCAAAGTTTATCTCACAGCTACTTGGAATTTTAGAAATGGAGATATTATGCCAAAACGTACGGATATTAAAAAAATTATGATTATCGGATCAGGACCGATTGTTATTGGACAAGCCGCAGAATTTGACTATGCTGGTACTCAAGCTTGCTTAGCGCTTAAAGAAGAAGGCTATCAAGTTATTTTGGTTAATTCTAATCCAGCAACGATTATGACTGATCGTGAAATTGCGGATAAGGTTTATATTGAGCCGATTACGCTTGAGTTTGTCAGTAAAATTCTTCGTAAAGAAAGACCAGATGCGCTCTTGCCAACTTTAGGAGGGCAAACAGGCTTAAATATGGCCATGGAATTAGCCGAAAGCGGTATTTTGGAAGAACTTTCGGTTGAACTTTTAGGCACAAAACTATCCGCCATCGACCGAGCAGAGGACCGTGAATTATTTAAAGAGCTCTGCGAAAGTATCGGCGAACCTTTATGTGAATCCGAAATTGCCACAAGTGTTGAAGAAGCAGTTGTGCAAGCAAAAGAAATCGGATACCCTATCATTGTTCGTCCTGCCTTTACGATGGGAGGAACTGGAGGCGGTATTTGTGACAACGAAGCAGAACTTCGTGAAGTTGTTGCCAATGGCTTAAAACTTTCTCCAGTGACACAATGTTTGATCGAAAAATCAATAGCTGGCTATAAAGAAATAGAGTATGAAGTGATGCGTGACTCAGCAGATAATGCCATCGTGGTCTGCAACATGGAAAACTTTGACCCCGTAGGTGTACATACAGGAGACTCGATTGTGTTTGCGCCAAGTCAAACCTTGTCAGATGTTGAATACCAAATGCTTCGTGATGCTTCATTAAAAATCATTCGTGCTTTGAAAATCGAAGGGGGCTGTAATGTTCAGCTTGCTTTGGATCCACATTCTTATAAATATTATGTGATTGAAGTAAACCCACGCGTCTCACGCTCTTCTGCCTTGGCTTCTAAGGCGACAGGCTATCCTATCGCTAAGATGTCCGCTAAAATTGCAGTTGGAATGACTCTAGACGAAATCATCAATCCTGTCACAAACACAACCTATGCTATGTTTGAGCCAGCTCTTGACTACGTAGTTTCTAAAATTGCGCGCTTTCCTTTTGATAAATTTGAACATGGCGACCGTAACCTTGGTACGCAAATGAAAGCGACAGGGGAAGTTATGGCTATCGGTCGTAACATCGAAGAAAGTCTCCTCAAAGCTGTACGCTCTTTAGAAATAGGTGTGAGCCACAATCGTCTGGAAGAAGCAGAGGAAGTTACAGAAGAGTTCTTGTACGAAAAAATTATTAAAGCACAGGATGACCGTCTCTTCTATATTTCCGAAGCGATTCGCCGGGGGATTCCCATTGAAGAAATTGCGGCTTTAAGTAAGATTGATATTTTCTTCTTGGATAAATTGCTTCATATCGTTGAGATTGAAAAAGAGTTAGAACTGAATGTTTTTGATCCAGAGATTTTGAAGACAGCCAAGAAAAATGGTTTTTCGGATAAAGAGATTGCCCGTCTTTGGAATGTGACAGAGTCAGAAGTACGTCGTCGTCGCAAAGATGGAGAAATTCTTCCGGTCTACAAAATGGTAGATACTTGTGCTGCTGAGTTTGAAAGTAGCACGCCATATTTCTACTCGTCTTATGCATGGGAGAACGAATCTGTAAAATCTGAAAAGGAAAAGATCCTTGTTTTAGGTTCAGGTCCGATACGTATCGGTCAAGGGGTGGAGTTTGACTATGCGACTGTTCACTCTGTCAAAGCGATTCAGGCTTTAGGTTATGAAGCAATTATCGTCAACAGCAATCCTGAGACGGTTTCTACTGATTTCTCAATTTCAGATAAACTTTACTTTGAACCATTAACTTTCGAAGATGTTATGAACATTATCGACTTGGAAGAGCCTAAGGGTGTTATCGTGCAGTTTGGTGGACAGACAGCAATCAACCTTGCAGAACCTTTAGAAAAAGCAGGTGTACGTATCTTAGGGACACAAGTTGCTGACTTGGAGCGTGCGGAAGACCGTGATTCCTTTGAGAAGGCCTTGTCAGACCTAAATATCCCACAACCTCCAGGTGCGACAGCCACGAATGAAGAAGAAGCGGTTGCCAATGCCGCGAAGATAGGCTATCCTGTCTTACTCCGTCCCTCCTTCGTCTTAGGTGGACGTGCCATGGAAATTATTGATAATGAAGTCGATTTGCGTAATTATATGAACCGTGCAGTCAAGGCTTCGCCAGAGCATCCCGTATTAGTAGACAGCTATTTGACTGGACAAGAGTGTGAAGTTGACGCTATTTGTGATGGAAAAGATGTTTTATTGCCAGGAATCATGGAACACATCGAACGCGCAGGGGTTCACTCAGGAGACTCGATGGCAGTTTATCCACCACAAACCTTTAGTCCTGAGATTATTGAGACAATCGTGGATTACACTCAACGCTTGGCAGAGGGTTTGAACTGTATCGGGATGATGAATATTCAGTTTGTCATCCATGAAGAGCAAGTATATGTTATTGAGGTGAATCCACGTGCTTCGCGTACGGTTCCCTTCCTATCAAAAGTTACAGGAATTCCGATGGCACAGCTTGCCACACAGATGATTTTAGGGAAAACATTGGCGGAACTTGGTTACACATCGGGTCTTGCCCCAGAGTCAGAACTTGTCCACATCAAAGCGCCTGTCTTCAGCTTTAGCAAATTAGCAAAAGTGGACAGCCTTCTCGGTCCAGAGATGAAATCCACAGGTGAAGTGATGGGATCAGATACAACCTTAGAAAAGGCGCTTTATAAGTCTTTTGAAGCTGCAAAACTACACATGGCTGATCACGGTTCAATTCTCTTTACGGTCGCAGATGAAGACAAAGCAGAAACATTGGAGATGGCGAGACGTTTCGCCAATATCGGATATTCTTTAATCGCCACTTCGGGAACGGCACAGTATCTAAAAACTGCAGGACTCTATGTTCGAGAAGTTGGTAAAGTAACGGAGTCGACTGAAGACACCGTTATCGATGACATTCGTAAGGGACGTGTTCAAGCTATCATCAATACTATGGGCAGCAAACGTGTCTCGACAACTGAGACAGACGGTTTCTTGATTCGCCAAGAAGCAATCAGTCGTGGTATTCCACTCTTCACAGCTTTAGATACAGCAGAAGCTATCCTCCGTGTGATGGAGAGCCGCTCATTTACAATGAATGTCATTTAAACAAAAAAGCAGACTGGAGCTGCTTTTTTTATGTGACATTTTCTGGTTCTGTATAATCTGTGGTGGTAGATGAAAATCTACCGCCATTTTTTGTAGCTTGAATTGTCAAGTTAAGTGC
>NZ_DKXK01000092.1:0-13108 GCF_002492185.1 Lactococcus sp. UBA7128 | reverse complement strand
AAAATTCGAAGAATTGCTAGAAAGTATTAATCAACAACTCAATAAATATGCGGACACAGTCGCAGAACGTGATGCACAAGATGCTCAAAGTTTTGGATTTTAAAAGTGAGCACCCTTGTGGTGCTTATTTTGTTTTTTATGGAGAATAAATGAAAAAGCATAAATTTTTATGGTTTTTTGGCGTCCTATTTTTCTTGGCGTGTTCATCTGCCTCTGTACTGGGAGACAGTGATGGAAGTTTACAGCTTCAGTCTGAGATGATTACTAACCAATCTGGAGGAGGCGCAAGTGTTTCGGAGTTTGGGATTCGTTCTCAGCTATTTTCGACATCCCTGTATGAAAAGGAAGAAGAGAAAGAAAAGCAAGAAGCGGAAACTCTCAAGCATGTTCAAGCTATAGATTTTAATAAAAACAGTCAGAATAAGTTGTATAAGACAAATGTTCAAAATGTAAGGACAGAATTATTTAAAGACTATAAACAGGCAAACGTTGCTTCAACATCCTCAGGTACAGAAGTTAAAACGAAGGGAATACTTGTATTACTGATTTTGGCGATACCTTTAATGGTTTTGACAGGATTTGCGGCAAGACGTTTTGCAAGACGAAAGAGGAAGCGATGAAAGATCATATTGAAATCAGTTTAGAATGGATGGGAAAGCAAGTTGACTTAGCTGTCCCGTCAATAGTTACTTCAGAGCGCCTGATTGAATTGTTGAGTCAAGCCTTTGAAGCAAAAGGACAAAGCTTACCAGAAAAATGGAGTTTTGTTGTTAAAGGAAAGTCAATAGCTCTTGAAAGTGGATTAACGTTAAAAGAGCTGGGTTTGGGAAATGGAGATATATTACAGCTCGTTGTAGGAGAAGAAAATGAAATTATTTGATGGACAGGATACATTAACGGTTAAGAGGGAAGAAAATCGTTTTATTGTTTTTTTAACAGGAACGCAGGTTAACCAGCAAGAATTGAAATTTATCAAGAATAAAACTGATCTGACTGCATCTGCAGATGAGGAATATGCTTTTCAAATTTCCTACAAGCTGACACGTAATGCTAAAAGTTTGTCTTCTCTTAAGGCACAAGCAAAGTCAGAGATAGAGCGTCTGGAACTGGCTCTAAAATTAAAAAATTTGATTGCGCAAAAATCAGGATACAGAATACCCTTTGTTCATCCAGAAAATATCTTTTTGACAGATGGAAAACTCTCTTTTGTTCATGTTGGGATGAAGGAAGGAGTTGTACCTATGGAAACAGACAGTGCACTGTTTCTTTCACAATATAAGGCCCTTATTTTATCAATTTTGAATTCTAAAATCTCTTATGAAAATCTTGTAGGAGGAGAAGCCAGCCTCAGGGACAAGTTTAGTCAGTCTCTAGTGGCTTGTAGCAATTTTGAAGAAGTTGATGCTTTATTAGAAGAGAAATTTTCTCGCGAAAGACAAAGGGAAGAAGCATCTACCATTAAGGTGTCCAAGGGGCGCTACAGTTTCTTCAAATATGCAGGTTCTGCCGCTTTGATCGCTGCAATTATTATGGGAGTTTTGACCTTTATGGATCAAAATGTAACCATACCTAAGCAGAAAGCAATTATGGCTGCACAATCAGATTTTATCACGAATCATTACGATAAAACCTTGGAAGATTTAAAGGCTTATCAACCTGAACAGCTTCCTAAAGAAGCGCGTTTTGTCATGGCCTCTTCTTCCATTCATTTGGCAGATTTGAGTCAAACTCAAAAAGCGGCAATTTTAAACAATATTTCCTCTACAACAGATGACAATACGTTGAATTATTGGATTTATCAAGGACGGGGGGAATTTGAAAAATCTCTGAATTTAGCAAAGAATATTGGCGATGACCAGTTGACTTTGCTTGCCTACACTGATCTTTATCAAGTGACAAAATTAAACAGCACAATGAATGGTGACGAGAAGCAGAAGAAACTTGAAGAATACAATAAAGCAATACAAGAGTTAAGTAAAAGCTTAGGAAAATAAACAGTATGAAAGAATTATTTGAATTAGAACATTCACAAAAAGAAAATCAGAATTTTCTCTACGATGCACGTCATCCCGAAGAAATTCTCTATATTATTTTCATATTAAAAGACAAGTTGGAGAAAGTGACATTAACTGAATCGCAAATGACTGCTTCTTATGCGCATTTGTTGTTTGGCGTTGTTAACGATCAACTTCTTGTTAACGGTGAAAAGCTTTCTAAAGGGAGGCACAATGTTGAGGGTGTTCCTCTGTTTGTCTTGTTGGCAGAGGAGCTGCAGACACACTTTTTGGTTTTAGATAATCATGAGTTTGTTATCCATAATCAAACAACTCCGTGTGCTATTCAGACGCAGGATGATTCTCTCATTATTATTGACAATGAGGATGAGGCGCAACCTTTGGCACTCATAAAACCTTTAGGGGACTTTGTTTATTATAACGATGAGAAGCTGAACTATAGTACGAGCGTGTTATTCAAGATTGGAGACACTCTCCTTACGCCTGAACTGATGATAGAGCGACGTGCTGAACAATGGAAAGTGACGGCTTTTTCACAAGAGGTGATTTTCAATCCTGAGTTTTTCTTGGAGCAGCAGCGTAAGCTGGAAAAGCCTCAGGATTTCCCCGAATATCGGCGTTCTCCGCGCTTGAATCTAGAAATTCCGGAAGAAAGCTTTAAGTTTGAAAAGATAGGAGACAAGGAACAAGCGCCTAAAGGTGGGTTACTCAAAGCTATTTTACCTCCTATAGGAATGCTTGTGGCAGGAGGTTTGACAACACTTTTAGCAGGACGTAACGCGCTTATGATGATGGCGACTGCGCTTGTCAGTGCAATGACTGTTGTTTTTACAGTCACGCAATACCGCACTGAGAAAAAGGACCGTCTAGAGCGTGAAAGACAACGGGAAGAAGACTATCAGATTTATTTAGCAAAGACAACTTCTAAGCTGAACCAAGCGCACCGTCAAGAGAATAAAGTACTGCATTATCAACAACCTTCTCCACAGAGATTGCTTGAGAAGATTGAAAAATATGATTCACGTCTTTATGAACGCATGGCTAATAACAAGGACTTTTTGCAAGTTTCCTTAGGAACAGGGACACAGCCTTCTGGCTTGAAGGTGGAAACAGACTATACACCGCGTGATGAGGGCGAGTGGGCCAGCCATGTTAAAGGATTGGTGGGAAAATATACCAAACAAGAAGATACACCAGTGACGCTGGATTTAAGACATCAAACTCTTGGACTAATCGGAAATTATGAGCTATTAAAAGATACAGTTTCCAATCTTTACTTGCAGCTGGCATTTTTTCATTCTTACCGTGACCTTAATTTTATCGCTTTAGTACCTGAAAAATCCTATAGAAAAGATTGGCACAAATGGCGTTTTCTTCCCCACTTTAAGGTACAAGGTATTAATACGCGAGGAATAGTGCATAATGCCAAATCTCGTGACATGGTGCTTTCTAGCTTTTACCAAATCATTAGTTCGCGGCAGCAAGAGCTGAATGCAGCAGGACGTGAGAAACCAACCTTCCTTCCTCATTTTGTCTTTACAATTTTTGATGATTCTTATCTGGCGGGGCATGGACTCAATGAGTTTTTAGCTGAAGATATGTCTGATCTGGGTGTGACTGTGATCTGGTGTAAAGAGGACAAGAAACTCTTACCTGAAACAATCACTGCTCTTGTAGAAGTGAAGAACCAGCAGGCTGGTGTACTTATTCAAGACAATGGTCATCATATGGACAAGGTGTATCATCCTTATCCAGCGCTTGAAAGGCAAGAAAACTTTGAAGTTATTCTTCGTCAAATGTCCAGTTTAGAGCACATGGAAGTGGAGAAAAATGCGATTCCTGAGCGCCTTAGCTTGTTGGAACAATATTTGGTCGAAACAGTCGAAGACTTGGATATTGCGAGCCGTTGGGATCAAGCAGAACCAAGTAAGTCTATTGCCTCTATGATTGGATGGAAAGGTAAGAAAGAATTTGCCTTTTGGGATTTGCACGAACAAGTACACGGTCCCCATGCTATCGTAGGGGGAACTTCTGGATCTGGTAAGTCTGAATTTCTGACGACTTACTTGATGGGATTAGCCATCAATTTTTCTCCAGAAGATATAGGTATGCTTATCATCGACTGGAAAGGTGGAGGAATTGCGGATACCTTGGTTAATCTTCCACATTTCATGGGTTCAATTACCAATCTGGATGGTGCTGGCACTGCGAGAGCTTTGGCTTCCATTAATGCAGAGCTCAAGAAACGCCAGCGTGAATTTAGAGAATACGGGGTTCAAAATATTGCAGGCTATACGAAGCTTTATCGTGAGCGTTTGAACCCACGTGAGGGAGTAAAGTATCCAGAAAAACCTTTGCCTCACCTCATGCTGGTTTCAGACGAATTTGCGGAACTCAAAGAAAATGTGCCAGAGTTCTTGGATGAGTTAACATCAGTAGCACGTATCGGACGTTCCCTTGGGGTGCATCTGATATTAGCAACTCAAAAGCCAGATGGTGTGGTCAATGATCAGATTGATGCCAACTCTAAGTCTAAAGTTGCTTTGAAGATGTCGGATGAGGCTAACTCGAGAGCTTTGATTAAGACAGGGGATGCTGCACACATTACTAACGCAGGACGTGGTTATCTTCGTGTAGGTGAGAGCGAAGTTTATGAGTTGTTCCAATCTGGTTACGGAGGAGTAGAATACAATCCACACGCTACACAGGAGGAAACAAAAGATGAGCGTATCTTCCATATCAATGCTGTTGGGCAGTGGGAACTTTTCTATGACCCGCGTGAGGAAGTGATTGATCAAAATCATGATAAAGAAGAGCTTCCTACGCAGTTACAGGCGACGATACAAGAAATTGTGAAGACCTTTGAAGAATCAAGCTATACAAAACCAGATAAACCTTGGCTACCAAATCTAGCTGGAGCAATTGTAACAGAGCCAGTGAAAAGGGAAGAAAAGCGTAACCTATCTATTCCTTTCGGTGTACTTGATATTCCAAGCTTACAAAGCCAAGAAGTTTACCATTATGATTTGGAAGAAAGCTCTCACACAGTGCTTTTTGCAAGCCCTGGTTTTGGGAAATCCACAGCCCTTCAAACGCTTGTTATGAACTTGGCCCGTCAGAATACACCAGAGCAGGTCCAATTCAACCTATTTGACTTTGGAACCAATGGCTTATTGCCGCTGAAAGAGCTTCCTCATGTGGCAGATATCGTGACCTTGGAAGAAAATGAAAAACTCCAAAAAATGCTTCAGCGCTTGGAACAAAATCTGGCAGAACGTAAGGCTTTATTCAAAAAAGTGGGCGTTGCGAATCTTAAACAGTATCAAAGTAAAACGCAACATGAACTGCCAATCATTGTGAATGTTTTAGATTCTTATGACGGCTTAAGTCCAAATGATAATCGTAAAGATACGATTGATAATCTTTTACTGAAAGTCTTACGTGAAGGTGCTGCTGTAGGAATTTATTTGGTACTCACTGCAGGCCGTTATAATGCTATCCGCATGAATATGATGGCCAATATTCAGACAAAAATGGCGCTCTTCTTAAATGAAGATGGAGATCTCAGCAATCTATTCGGTCGTGAGAAATTAGAACAGGTGGAACTTCCAGGACGTGCACAAATCAAACTGGAGCAACCTTTGGCCCTTCAAATATTCCTACCTACAAGGGAGGAGAATGAAGTTGATGCGCTTGCGGCACTTGACCGAGAAATTGTAGCAATGAAAGAGGAGTGGAAAGGGGCTTTACCAGATGAAATTCCAATGGTTCCTGATGAATTAACACCAGAAATCTATAAATCATTGATTAGCCGTGAGGAACACGTGATGCCTCTAGGACTTAATAAATTAAGCGCTCAGCCAGAATTCTTCAAATTCTTTGAAGCCAAGAGTTTGGGAATTTTCCCTGCATCTGCAAAGCAGTTTAAACTACTGATGCCTTTCTTGATGGAACAGATATTTGAAGCTGCTGGCGAGGCAGAGCTTGTCTTAATCGATGCCAGCAAGAACTTGGAACACTATGCTTCTCAATCTACTGCATATATCTCGAAAGAAGCAATCATCACACAAAATATGGATCTTCAAAAGGCATTGAAGGCTTGGCTAGAAGAAGAAACAACGACAGCACGTGTATTAATCATGAATGGACTTGCAGACCTTGTGACGCAACTCAACATTCAACAAGGACAGCTGGTTTCCTTGCTCACTCAAAATAATCCTAACAAGCAATTGATTGTGATGGATTACTTCACCCGCGTAGGGAATAGTTTCAACATGCCTACAACGGCTGTGCGTGAAAATGCTTATCAGATTCTCTTTGGCGGTGACTTGAACAGTCAGCATCTGATTGAAAATCTTCCTCTGGAAGTGAAGAAAGAGGTTGTCAATAAAAATGTTCTGCATGCAGTGAAAGATGAAGAATTCTTTAACATTGTCGTTCCTGTAGAAAGTGAGGAGGCTTAAAATGTCTGAAAATGCAAAGAAACTCCAGTTTTTAGGTCTGGGATCAGTTGTTGAGATTGACCATATGGATGCTTTAGCAGACACACTTTATGTGATTGTGGCAAGAGCAGTTGGAAAGGACAGCTCGGGGGAGACAATTTTACGCTATCAAGTTGCACCTCATCCACAAGGGGGCTCTGCAAGACAAGCAGATGCGATTATCACGCTTGCGGAATCTGACATAACGAAGATTGTCTACGAAGGCTATCGGGATGAAAAAGACGATAAGTTTTTGTCTGACATGATAGCTGGGATGGAAAAGGCAATTAAGAAAATGGGAAGCTCTCCTAAGGCTACGGCAATTCCCCAAGAAAAAAAGGAAGAGAAGCCAGTTGTTTCAGAACCGCCTAAGGTGGAGGATGAAAAAGAACTCTTAAAAAGAGATCCCTTTTATAAGTTTAAAAAGTAAATCAAAGAAAGGATAAGGGTAATGGGAGCAATAAAATCAGATATAAGTGCAGCTTCAGATGCCGTTTCGATGTTTAACACCAGTGGACAGGCTTCAAATACAAAGTTTGAGCTTGGGGAAAGCAACATTGCAGGTATGAAAAGGGCAGCAGAGGTTTCTAATAGTATCATTGAGGACCTAACAAAGCTTCAGTCAAGTATTAAAACACAAGCTGATAAGTTCCCTAAGCTGGCTGCGGTCATTGAAGAAAGAGATAAGCAAGATGCAGTTGCTTTAACCGACATGAGCTGGGGCTTTTAATCGATGGCGAAGGATAAAAAAGCAGACAAGCGTTTAGAATATGATTGGAAAATCGCATCCATAGAAAGTAAAAGTGATGAACTGTGTCTAGAAGAGCAAAAAGCACAACAGGCATTGGAAAATTTTTCGACCATCATGATGAGCAGTTTTAAGCAACTTCAAGCCATTGACGACGACATCAATAGGAGAAGTCATAGGCAAGATGCTTACAGTGAAACTCAGCAAAAGCAAAAATATATCTCGGAACTTATTTTTCAGCAACAAGAGGCATTAAAAGCTGAGTATAAAAAAGAGAGACTCAAACTTGAAGCAGAACGAGAAAAATTGCAAAAAGAGAGGGACAGTTTATCATGGGACTAATCTATAATCCATCTGAATCGCAGGGACTTATAGCTGCCTTAGACGGAAACATTGGAACTGCGGAAGTAATAATTGATAACCTCAATCAAGCCAGCCAACATTTGACATCAGCCTTAGACACAAACGCATTATCTGGGGCAGCCTATACCGCTGGTAAGGGAATGTTTTCACAGCTGGTGCTTCCGACGATTTCAAAAGCCTCAAAGGCAGTAGAAAAATTAAAAACAGAAGTCCAAAAATATAAAGGTTATGATTCGGCAGTGGGCAATGAAGTTTTAGATGAAGACAAGCTAAATATGCAGCTTCAAGCTTTAAAAGCTCAACAATCCTCCATAACTTCACAAATTAATTCTTATAAACAGCTCGCTTCAGCTCATCCCGAAAATAGCGATTTGAACACAAGCTATGTTCATCTAAAAGGACAATTGTCCTCTTATATGAGTACCGTCAACAATGATATTCGGAAAGTTGAAAAAAAGCTTGAGAAACTGCGTGAGTTTAATGATAACGTGGGAGCGTTGTTTAAGAGTAGTGCCAACGAATTTAAGGCGATTCTGTCGATTGTCTCAGTGTTAGGAGCTGCGCAGTTTGATGAGCTGGGCCAACTGATTTTTAATGAAAAAAATATGGCGTTTTTTAAGGCATCAGGCGAGGAAATTTTATCTAAAGTTTCAGATAAAAAAGAGTGGTTCAATGAATCCCTGAGTAAATTTTTTGAATCAATTACAAATAAAACAATAGAGGAAAGAAAAAATATTGGTAAATCTTGGGGAGCTAAACTGCAACCTAGAAAAAACGGAAAATTTGTGAAAGACAGTTTTACTCCAAGAAGATGGCTCAGTGGTAAACTAAAAGGTATTTCTAATCCAGTAAGTGACAGGATAGGCGCATTTGCAAAGTGGGGAGGCAGAGGCCTTGTTGTGCTAGGAGCAGTTGAAAATTACAATGAATATAATGTGAAATACCATAATAAAGGTAGGGCAATTGCCTACAGTGGGGTTGCTACCGCTGCAAGTTATTGGGCTGGTAGTTTAGGAGCTTCTATTGGTACAGCCGTTGCAGGAGCTGCTGTAAGCTCTGGTATGCTTGCTGGAGGCGCGGCATTGACTGCAGTGGTTGCGGTTGCTTTGCCTGTAGCAGGAGCAATTGTTGCTGGTGCTGTGGCTGGCATAGCAGTTAAAGCATTATATGATAATGTGAAACCAGTTAGAGATATTGTCAACGGAGCGGGCGATATGTTAAATGAAGCTGGAAATAAGGTTAAAGATGCTGTTACAAATGTTGGTAAGGCATTTAGTAATCCCGAGAAATCTTTGAAAGGCTGTTTCGGATGGTAACTAAAAATTACGATAAATACATGATAGAAGATGTCAAATATATTAATGTCAGGTATTTTTTGATTAAACTTCAGGGGAAATCTTATATCATAGATTTCTCAAATCCCAAAGATATAAGAAACTATTTTCCTGGATTTTTTCCTGATGTAAATAAATCTTGGAAGATTTATGAAGTGACTGGAAAAGAAAATCAGTATAACATAAAGCCTTTGCCTTTCTATCTAAAACAAAATTCCGTATGGAGCGTTCTGGTAATATACATTCTGTATCTTGTAAATATTGGGCTTTTTCCTAAGTCCCTTAATATTTGGGATTTGACATATGATCAAAGAATTGCACAAAACTGGGAAATGGTAGTTTTGCTGATTTTTTGTGGTGCAGCTGTTATTTTCGGTCTTCTTTATAGTCGTAAAACAAAAATTAACCTCACAGAGCCCTACAAGACGCTCGTACCGGTAGACAAAGAAGAACTCACATCGAAAAAAAGAAGTTTTTCTATTTTTATAGGACTTCCTATATTCATAATTATTCTATTGATTATCAGCATTTCCAGTTCAAGTTATTCACAGTTGTTCATGTTTGGAGTCTTTCCAATCTATTCCCTGCTCTTTAACAGATTTGGAAGTTTTCTAGATATAAGAACAAATAAATATCAAATAAAAGAATAGGAGAAAGGTTATGTTAGCGATTGGAAGTATTGTTTATCTATCAGACGGAAATCAAAAAATTATGATTCTAAATCGTGGACCTGTTGTTGAGCAAAATGGGGAACAAGTTATTTTTGATTATACGGGGGCTTTATATCCCAACGGCTTAGATCCTGAGCAAGTGTACTATTTCAATGACGATGATATAGATGAAGTCGTTTTTGAAGGCTACAAAGATGAAGAAGAGGAGCGTTTCAGGACATTGTATAATAAATGGTTGGATAGAGAAGGAGCGAAACTTAAAAAGGGAGTAACCTCATAATTTGGACATGTTTTATGTAAATGGATAAATTATGATGCATAACGCAAACATCCTTAAAAAGAAAGGGATAGCTAATCATAGAACTAATCTATAATCCCTCTGAATCTTAAGAGCTTGTGTCTGCCTTAAATGGAAAGAGCAGAACTGCAAAGGAATATCAAGAAAAAAATAATTACACATCCCTTCGTGAAGATGTCAGTCAATTTCTTGAAGAAAATAAATTAGTAGAATAAACTCTACTAATTACTAGTGATGATTTAAAGAAATCGTCAGTAGTAAAGAGTAGAAAAATAAAGGAAGTATTATGGAGAAAAAATTTGTAAAAAATGTGAAGAAAAAACAATGGCTCTCTATTGGCTTATTGACGGTTGCCGTGCTTGCTCTTATAGCTGTCTTTGCTTATTTGAGCTTTAATAAAAAGACACAGAAAACCGTTTCAAAACCAACGATTGCTTTGGTCAATGAAGATAAGGAGTCGAGTTTTAACAAGAAAGTCTATAATTTTGGGAGAGACTTTGTTAATTTAGTATCCGGAGATACGAAGTACAATTGGCAAGTTGTTTCACGTTCTGTCGCAGACCGGGCTTACAAGGATAAGGCAGTAGATGCGGTGATTTATATTCCGCAAAACTTCTCTCATGATATCTTGACCTTACAGGATATCAACCCGATACAGTCTCAGGTCAATTATAAACTTCAAAACAACCAGTCAGAGTTGTCCCAGAATTTACTTGATGATAAGATTATGACCATTTTGCGTGATTTCAATCAAAGTATTGTCAAGATGTACTATGCTTCAGTTGCAGGGAATATCTTAGAAGCTCAGAATAACATGAATGCCGTCATTGCAAATCATGGGAAAGTATTGACGAACCTTTCTAGTCAAGTTTATGGTCCATTTCAGACAACCAATCAAAACTATTCCTCTGTTGTAACCGCAGCTGAAAGTTTAAAGTCAGCAAATAGCGCGTGGATTGCTTCGCAAAATAGTTTTAGCAAGTCGACACAAGGCATGCTAGACTCAACAAGCAAAACATTTAACAACCAGTTGCCTCGCTTAAAGCAGTATTTTGATACTCAGAAAGAAATCACAGATGTCAATCTGAAAAATGGTAATCAAGCCATTATCAATCAAGCAGAAGAAGATCAAAAAGCTTATTTTAAACAGTTTGATGGTCTCTACCTTGATACACTCAATAACTTATCTCCTTTTTATAAAGATGAGGGTAACGGTAAGACATCTGGTCTCTTTGCCAATCTCCAGCATCAAGTGACGGATTACAATGAAAATATCAAAGAATTGCGGAAAAGTTTGGACACACAGCTTGGGGCCCTTAATGATAATCGCGATGACTTATTCAAGTTAGAAGCTAGACTCTACGAGCAATTTTTTGCTCAAAAAGACTTAAAGTTTGAGGACTTTAATAAGGTGGAAGATGTTCTACGAGATCCTAAAAAGGCAGAAAAGCTAGCAAGGAAAGCCTTGGCTCAAAAGATAACATCATTTAATCACGAGGATAATCTTAATGACACAGCTTACCTATCAAATCTGAAAAAATTACTGGGAGAAATACCTTGGGAAATTTCAAACTATAAGGCTTTGTTTGAGGCTATGGAAGCTTCTGGGGCAGATGTTTCTCAATACAAAAAAGACTTGAACTTGATTGAACGCTACGGGAATGCGTTACAAGCATCTGGTGAAAAGGTGCCGCAAAGACAAGTATCATTCCTCCGCGATATCCCTACAGTCAACACAAGGGAACAGTCTTTCCACCAAACGTTAAACATCACAGTTCCTGCAGGGAAACAATATGAGCTTAAACCGCTTAAAATTACAGGAGCTCAAGTAACCTACAATAAGGACGGATCAAGCATAAAACCAGAAGAAGGTGAGATTATTGATAGGGGAAATAACACTCTTGTTCTTTATAACAAAAGCACAGAGGGGGCAGAAGAGGGTAAAAAAGATGGAAAAGATGCAGCTTTTACGATTGTTTATGACGTTTCCCTTGCACAGAGCACAAAGGCAAACATTGAATTTGGCTGGGGTGAAAAAAATCCGAAGGAGAACTCTACTTCAGCGGATTACACACTGTATCCAAGGAATGAAATTTCTGATTATTTAGGCGGGAATAAGTTTGGAAGGATTGCTGAACTCTTGGGGAATATCGATAAGGCTGCTACTCTTATCACATGGATTTATGGGGTACCAAATTCTTCTGTGAATAGAATGAACACATTGGAGGACTTTAAAAACGCATCACCAAAATCTATTTACAACCTGTATGGCAATATGGACATGTCTCAACTGGAAAAACGCCTAAGTGACAGTGATGTAAAGGTGTATCAAGAAGCAGGTCAAGAGAATATTAAAGCTTTGATTGAGTCAATTACTGCCCTAAATGGAAATATTGATGATTTAAGCAAAGCTAAAGACAGTTTGAACGATAATCAGTTACCAGAGAAATATTTTGAACAAAATATGAGCGAACTCTTCAACTGGTATAACAATACGCTGGCCTCAATTGACCGATATTATAAGTCATGGAAGAAAAATGATGCGCAGACACTCGCCTTAAAACCTTGGCAAGAGTATAACTCTGCTGATGTCGCGCTCTATCAAGACAAAGCAGCCAGCGATGACCTTTACAAAACCATTTCCGAACTGTCAACAAGCACGGCGCAAAGGGCAGAAGAAACTGCTAAAAGTGCCCATATGATTAAAGACAATGCTGACGAATTTAACCGGCTGGTCGCGACAACGCAGGAGACAAAAACTTCTGCAGAAAAACTACTGAAAAACACAGACAATCTATTGAATGATGGAAATAGTTCGTTCAATAAGAGTGAAGATTACAATAACAATTTCAGTAAGGTTCTGTCGAATACACGTAGCCAAGCTGCTGACAAAAATCAAATATTTAACTTCTTTGCGCAGCCATTTAGCATTAAGAATCTTACAGAAGCAGTTGATTCAATCAAAAAGGAATTTGATTGGCGCTGGCTGATTATCTTTATCCTAGGTTTATTACTGGGTGTGCTGGGCACTCTTGTTTCTCGAGTAATCACGAAAAAGCATAAGAAGGTTTGAGGTAATAAAAGCAGAGAATATTTAACCATATAAAGTTAAGGAGCTCCAGTCGGAGCTTCTTTTCTTCATGTCTAAAGCCAAGCCCCAAGCCAAACCATCCACTCTTTTCTCATCAAACACTCATT
>NZ_DKXK01000030.1:0-30623 GCF_002492185.1 Lactococcus sp. UBA7128 | reverse complement strand
ATCCCCAGCTATGCTCCTCCGCGACCAAGACGGCGCATGGACATCAAATCTTTAAAAACTCTGGGCAAACGAGACATTTTATTTGAGTCGTCGTGCGGAGCTGTGCAAGAAAACGTAGCTTATTTTTCCTTTATTTTTAGTTTTAAGTCAATAAGAACATAAGATTCAAGCAAGTTTCTTCCTTTCCTCATTCCTCTCCAGCCTTAAACTTTAGGCCTTTTACCTCGACTGCTCACTATTAGTATTCTTAGTCATAAGAAGGGAATGTGTGATTTAGAAAAATAACTTTGCTTGAACATCAAACAAAAAGAGTACTATAATAGAGGGGTTAAGAAGAACAAAGCATAGAGGAGAATGATTATGAAATTCAAATTCAGTGGCCTTTCTTCATATGAGGAAAAAGAAATGCCAAACTTTATGGGAGAAGCAGAGTCACACACTGTCATCAAAGAGTTTGACAGCATGGAACAGGCCGTTCAGCATGTTGCTGCTCACAGCGGTTTTATGGTAACAGACAGTGGCAAGTTTGCTTTCCATGTCCGTACTATTACTCAAGTTGACTAATTAAACTTTACAAAACGTGCTCAAGGCATGTTTTTTATTTTTTTGAAAAGAGAACAGAGAGAGTTGTAACGTCATCTAAATTTTTGAGGCAGTCCTAAAGCATCTGCTTTCCTTTTTTTGTAAGACTTATAAGAAATTTGACTGCCAGAAAAATATAAAACGCTTACGCCGAGCTGGTTTTCAAGAAGTTTCTCTCAAAGCAATTTTTCTTTTCAAGTATTTGCATCTTTTTAGCGAAAATGAAAAAAACATGTTATAATGTCTAGGTATAACAAAAGAGCTTAACATGAGTTAATCTCGTTTTTATTTTGTCATTAATTTTTATTATTTGGAGGAATTCATGGACTATTCATGGACAGTGAAATATCTCACTGAATTTATTGGCACTGCGCTTTTGCTTATTTTAGGTAATGGTGCTGTAGCTAATGTCGAACTCAAAGGTACAAAAGCCTTTGGCCAATCTTGGTTGATTATTGCTTGGGGTTACGGTCTTGGTGTAATGTTGCCAGCTGTAGCTTTAGGAAATATTACAGCTCAGATCAACCCAGCCTTTACGCTTGGGCTTGCGGCATCAAACCTTTTCCCTTGGGAACAAGTACCTTTTTACATCCTCGCTCAACTTCTTGGAGCGATGTTTGGACAATTGATTGTCGTAATGGTTTACCGTCCTTACTATCTTAAAACAGAAAATTCAAATGCTATTTTAGGAACATTCTCAACAATCGATAACGTTGATGATGGGACAATCACTACGCATACAGGTGCCCTAATTAATGGCTTTTTGAATGAGTTCGTTGGGTCATTTGTGCTCTTCTTTGGTGCTATGGGCTTAACAAACCTTTATCGTGGGAGCGAATCGATCAAATGGATGACTGATTATGCAGCTAAACAAGGTGCGGACACAACAAGTGCTGATGTTACAGGACAAATCGCAGCATCAGTCTCAGGAGCAGCTTCATCCTCAGCAATCAGCCACGTTGTTCTTGGCTTCCTTGTTCTTGTATTGGTTGCTTCACTTGGTGGTCCTACAGGTCCTGGTTTGAACCCAGCACGTGACCTTGGTCCACGTATCTTGCACTCACTCTTGCCAAAATCAATTTTGGGTGAACATAAAGGGGATAGCAAATGGTGGTATTCATGGGTACCTGTTACAGCACCTATCCTTGCAGCTCTTGCAGCTGTTGCTTTATTCAAGATTATCTACCTCTAATGTTGAACTTTGACCTTCATCTTCGGATGAAGGTTTTATTATTTCAAATGCGGTGATTAAAAATTTGTAATTCTAAATCGAAAATAATTTGCTAAAATAAAACCATAGTCAAAAACAAAGAAATAAAAGCGACTAGGAGAGTAGGAGTGAAAGTTAGCACAGGGAGCTTGCGGATAGTGAGAGCAAGACTAACGGAAACTTTGAAAATGGCCTAGAAATCGCGTGGCAGTGAGTTCAGTTTTTGAATAAACTGTCAACGGAGTGGTTCTCGTTATTGAACACATTATTTTTGGAACAATCTTGTTTGTTACCAAAGATAGTTAGCAAGGTGTAGAAGGTTTTTTGTCATCTTTTACATGAATTAGAATGGTACCACGGCAGTTCGTTTCTATTATTTAGAGGCGGATTATTTTTTTGTTTTTGATTATTTATTGCACTTTATAAAAGGGAGAGGTCATTATGAAAAAGAAAACAAGAAACAGAGTTATTGCAGTTGTAGCAGTAGTAGTTGTCGCCCTTATCGGTTATTTCTCATTTTTCAAAAAAGAGGCTGTGGCAGATAAAACGGTCAAAGTCGGGATCATGTCAGGATCGAAAGAAAGTACAGAAATTTGGGATTCTGTTGCCAAGAAAGCGAAAGATCAGTATGGCATCAACTTAGAGTTTGTCCGTTTTACCGATTACAATCAACCTAATACTGCCTTAGTAAACGGTGATGTAGACATCAACGCATTCCAGCACTATGCTTTCCTTAATGAGTGGAATCAAGCCAACAAGGCTGACTTACAACCTATTGGTGATATCTTGATTTCACCTATCCGTCTTTACTCTAAAAAATATACAAATGTTCAAGATATCCCTAATAAGGGAACAATCGCTGTACCCAACGATACTTCTAATGAAAGCCGTGCCCTTCATGTTTTGGAAGGTGCAGGTCTGATTAAGTTAAATACAAAGGCAGGTGCTCTAGCGACGATCAAAGACATTACAGAAAATCCAAAGGACTTGACCATTAAAGAGTTGGATGGTTCACAAACTGCTTCAGCACTGTCTTCAGTTGATGCTGCCGTTGTAAACAATGACTTTTCTGTTCCAGCAGGATTGACAAGCAAGGAAGTTATTGCTACAGAGCCACTAAATAAGGATTCCAAGCAGTGGATTAATATCATTGTAGCCAAGAAAGAAGACAAGGATAATAAACTTTATCAAGATGTAGTCAAAGCTTATCAAACAAAAGAAACAGAAGATTTGTTTGCGAAACTCTATCCTGAAAAAGGCACAATTCCTGCTTGGAACTTGAACTTGAAATAATCACAGTAATGGAGAATGAGATGGCAATTATTGAACTGAATAATATCAGTGTTTCCTACGAAACCAAGAAAAACAAGGTGAATGCTGTAAAAAATACGACAATCCATATCGAAAGAGGCGATATTTTTGGCATTATCGGCTATTCAGGTGCTGGAAAGTCGACGATTGTCCGTACGATTAATCTCTTGCAAAAGCCAAGCTCTGGTGAAGTTAAAGTGAATGGCAAAGTTCTTTTCAAAGCTGGGGCAGACGGTAAAGATCAAGCAAACATCAAAGCAGCTGATTTAAGAAAAGAACGCCAAAAAATTGGTATGATTTTTCAGCACTTCAACTTGCTCAATGAGAAAACAGTTTTTGAAAACATTGAGTTTGCTCTCTTGCACAGTCCCTTGAAAGATAAAGAAAAAGAGGAAAAGATTCGTGAACTGCTTAAGTTAGTGAGCTTGGAAGAATTTGAAGATAAATACCCAGCACAACTTTCAGGAGGGCAGAAACAGCGTGTTGCTATTGCGCGTGCTTTGGCCAATGACCCGGAAATCTTGATTTCCGATGAGGGAACCTCAGCTCTGGACCCCAAAACGACCAATCAGATTTTAGATTTGTTGAAAGACCTGCAGAAGCGTCTGGGACTTACTATTGTCCTCATCACCCACGAAATGAATGTTGTGAAAGAAATCGCCAACAAGGTAGCAGTGATGCAAAATGGTGAAGTTATAGAGCAAAATAATCTCTTGGAAATCTTTGCTCATCCAAAAGAAAGCTTAACACAGCAATTTATTGATACAACCTCCAATGTGTCGCGTTTCATCCATTCTCTGACTGAAAATGATACATTTAGCGCCCTAGCAGAAGATGAAGAGCTAATCTATCTGAGCTACTATGGCAATCAATCCGGTGAACCAGCCATGTCTGAAATCACTCGTCAATTTGGTGTTGCGACTAATATTTTCTACGGTAATGTTGAGGTCTTACAAAATACACGTTTTGGTTCCTTGGTTGTAGCTCTGAAAGGAAAAGAAGAAGATCGCGTGGCTGCCAAGGCGTACTTGGCACAGCAAAACATTGAGTTTACAGTATTGAAAGAGCAGGTGAAATAGATGACAGAATGGTTTACAGAACATTTTCCTAATGTCGTAGCACTCGGTTTACATGGTGATACAGGTTGGCTAACCTCAATCACTGAGACACTTTTTATGGTCTTTTGGTCAGGTCTTTTTGGTGGCATATTAGGATTAATCTTTGGTGTAGCACTTGTTGTGACAAATGAGGAAGGAATAACACCCAACCGAGCACTTTATTCCTTTTTAGATAAATTTACTTCCATTTTCCGTGCCGTGCCCTTTATTGTTTTACTTGCAATTATTGCTCCCGTTACTCAAAAAATTGTGGGTACACAGATTGGGACCACAGCAGCGCTAGTTCCACTAACTTTAGGTGTCTTTCCCTTTTATGCCCGTCAAGTTCAAGTCGCTCTTGAAGGTGTGAACAAAGGTACAGTGGAAGCTGCACAGACTGTGGGTGCAAATTTTTGGGACATTGTATTTACTGTCTATCTACGTGAAGAACTTGGAAGCCTGATTCGTGTATCCACAGTGACAATCATCTCTCTGATTGGTTTGACTGCTATGGCTGGAGCCATTGGTGCAGGAGGTTTAGGGAATACAGCTATTGCCTATGGTTACAATCGTTTCTCTAATGATGTGACCTTCCTCGCAACCTTGCTTATCCTCCTTCTGGTCCTCTTGGTGCAAGTCATCGGAGACATCTGGGCGAAAAGTGTGACACACAAATAATATGAGCAGAGGAAATTTCGCCAAGTAAAAATTTCCTTTGATGGCGGCACTCCCGCAATTGTTTGGATTGTTGACGAGGCTTTAGAGAGTACTACTGGAGTTGCCGCTACTCTATAGAGGCCTCTCGTCCAGCTCTGAACGTCAATCAGTAGAAACTGTTCAATTCTGGTCTACACCTGTACAGCGAAACAAATACTCAAGCAACGTTATTGCTTGAGTATTTTGCTGTGGTTTACTCCATACTATGGCATTCTTTTTTATCAATTTTTTTGTAATTGCTATTTTGATGGATTAAAATATAGATTGAAGCAAGTATAGCGACAGTAGCAAAGAAATAAACAACCATATTTCCAGCATACCAGCCATAAGCTTCAACAAGCCAACCAATAACTAATGTTGCGATAACCTCTCCAATGATGTACTGACAAAACCCCATTGTACCTGTAGACATCCCGTTAGCGAACTTTGGTACAGCTTCGTTGACCATTAAGCCGACGATTGTCGCAGGAGCATATATAAATGTTCCCATGATGAGTAAAATAACAATAATGAGTGTGTGATCAGTTGCTGCAAAATAAGTAACCAGACACACTAACATCGCGATTAATGAAATTAATACCATGATGGCTCGACGTCCCTTAAGCAAATCTGTGATGAAACCGATGATTATGACTCCGGGAACAGCTGCTAATTCAAAGACTCCCGTCAGCCATTTTGCCGTAGAATTTTCAAACCCTTTAACGTTGACCAAATAATTTGGTATCCAGCTCATAATCCCGTAGCGTACAACATAAATAGAAAGTGAGGCCAAAATAACAGCCCAAATCAGCTTGTTTTTTACAATATACTCAAAGAAAATTTTGAAAATACTCTCTGTTGAAACGTCACCTTCAACGACTTCTCCGTCTTTGACTACAACCTTATCATCAGTATAATCCTCAATAGTGGGTAGCCCCCTAGTACTTGGGCGATCACTACCTAGGATAAGAACAAGAACTGCGATAGCAATGGAGACAATGGAAGCAGTCCAAAAGCTCCATTGAAGTGAGCCGCCAAAAAGCAAGGCGGATAAGTTGATGACAGCAACACACATAAATGCTCCTGCATTATGGGCAGACGACCAGATTGAAAACGCTGTTCCCCGAGCCATGATAGATCCAGTGCCCTTACGGCCAAACCAGAGACTGATTAAACGTTGACAAGCCGCCGCGCCCATCCCCTGCATGATAGAATTTAGGAACATCAAAAAGAGAATCATCCTAAAACTTTCTGTTGCGCCATACAATGCGTTTAGGATTGAGGAGACAATTAATCCCGTTGCGACATAGCGGTTAGGATTCGCGCGGTCTGCAAGTGTTCCCATGATAAGTTTAGAAATACCATAACCAATCCCAAACATGGAGAGGATTGTCCCGATTTGTCCCATCGAAAAACCATAGACTTTTGAAATATCATTTTGTTGAACTGTAAAAATGAGTCGAATAATGTAATAGCCGATATAAACAATAGATGTTGATATAAGCACACGCACTTGCCATATTTTATACAAGCGCTTTACGTTCTCTGCGGGGATTTTTTCTTCTGCATCTGGTGCGGGTTTTAAAAAATCTATCAATATGAAACCTCTTTCATTGTTTTGCATTCATTATACTTCACATTTGAGCAGAACAAAAGAGGTAATATTTTTTGTTTCTTTAATAATAAGAAACTTTATTTTGGAAAAATCTTGTTACTTAAAGCACCCGTTTAGCGTATGATGATGATGAATGTAAATAGAAATCAATGCTGAAAATAAAAAGAAGGTATACTTTAAGAAAAAAGAAATCCAACATAGTTTCAGAAATGATAAGAAAAAGCGGCTCTTTTTTGATAGGTTAAAGGGCAAGTCATTGAAGCAGCCACTCCGCAGAAAAGCAGAGAGCGATTAACTCTGAAGCGGAGGAAAGAAAGATTTTTCAAGGATTTATTTAGCTTATCACCAAGTCTGGATTGAAAAGTAGAATGCAGGTCTTTGGCTAAAAGTTTTCTCGGGAAAATGTATTGCAAAAAGTTGCAAAAGATGATTAAATAGTAAAAGTAAAACAGATTTGACAAAATCATCAGGAGGAAGCATGCAAAATAAGATTCGTGAATTTAGACAGGCGCAAAAACTTTCTCAGGAAGATTTAGCACGCATCGCTCATGTTAGTCGACAAACCATCAATGCAATTGAAAATGATAAATATGATCCCGAACTTCTGTTAGCTTTTAAGTTAGCCGAGATTTTAGGGACTAAAGTTGACGAGCTTTTTATTTTTCAGCTTGGAAACGTGAAGAAAAAAGAAGAAGATGTTTTCTGGTGTGAAAAATATCAATGCGTACTGTGGAAACGTGCAGGTGTTGAAAAAAGAGCAAACTGAACAGCAAAATAAAATGAAAAGCCTATGTAATAGTGTATAATTTATTTATAGGCTTTTTTAATACACAGCCAGCATTGATGCCTTTTGGTACACTTCTGGTTGTCAAGTCCTGCAGCCTCTCATGAGAGGTAAGCCCTAAACTATCAGGTTTACCTTTCAGCGCTGTGCGTTAGCGTCATTGTGACTAGAAGCGTTGAGGGGAGAGGGGCTAGTCTCTGTGAAATTACCCTATACTGCCGAAAGAAGGAACAAGGAATTATCATGAATATAAAACAGCTTCGCTATGTTGTGGCCATCGCTAATACTGGAACTTTTCGAGAAGCGAGTGAACAACTCTTTGTGAGTCAGCCGTCGATGTCTATCGCTGTTAAAGACTTAGAACAAGAGCTTAATTTCCAAATTTTTGAGCGTACAAATACAGGAGCAAGCTTGACGATTGAGGGTGAACGCTTCTATGAGCAGGCACAGGAAATTTTACGCAATTTTGAAGCTTTTGAGGCGAAGTATGCAAAGCCAAAAGAAACAGAGCGCCATTTTTCTGTCGCGAGTCAGCATTATGACTTTCTTGCGCCTGTTGGTGTAGAATTTTCCAAGAAAAATCCAGAAATCAAAAATTTCAGGGTTTTTGAGTCAACAACCTATAACATTTTACAAGAAGTTGCTCAGGGTCACAGCGAGCTTGGTGTTGTTTACCTAGACAAGCACAACCGTTCAGGCATCTTACGTATGCTGGACAAGCTTGAGTTAGATTACGAAGAACTTTTCATTTCGCAGACCCATATTTATTTAAGAAAAAATCATCCGTTGACACGTAAAAAGACGATCAAAACAAGTGATTTAAAAACTTTGGATCGTGTACGTTTTACTCAAGAAAACGAGCAGTTTCTTTACTATTCTGAGGATTTAGTAGAAACTTTTGAAAACACTTTTATTTATAATGTGACTGACCGTGCTACGTTAAATGGTATACTGGAACGCACAGATGCTTATGCCACTGGTCTAGGTTTTATTGATAAGGCAAGTGTCCATAATGTTACAGTTGTTCCTATGGATGGGGATAATGTCAACAGTTTAATTTTGGTGAAGAAAAAAAGTCAACTTTTGACAGATGCAGCCAAATCCTATAAGAGAAGTTTAGAAGTTTATTTTGAGAAGTATAAGTTTTAACCGGCTTGAGTCTAGGCTAGAAAAAATATGAAAATTAGTGTAAAATAGAGCAGTATACAAATTTTGTAAAACATTTAACATAGGAGAATGCACATAATGGTAAAATTAGTTTTTGCACGTCATGGTGAATCAGAATGGAACTTGGCTAACCTTTTCACAGGTTGGGCTGATGTAGACCTTTCAGAAAACGGAACACAGCAAGCAATTGATGCAGGGAAGCTCATCAAAGAAGCAGGTATCGAATTTGATATTGCTTATACATCTGTGCTGAAACGTGCAATCAAAACTACGAACTATGCACTTGAATACTCTGACCAACTTTGGGTACCAGTGGTTAAAACTTGGCGCTTGAACGAACGTCACTATGGTGGCTTGACTGGCTTGAATAAGGCTGACGCTGCTGCTAAGCATGGTGATGAACAAGTTCATATCTGGCGTCGTTCATATGATGTTTTGCCACCAGCAATGCCGCATGATGACGAATATTCAGCACATGCTGACCGCCGTTATGCTAACCTTGAAGACAGTCTCATCCCTGATGCTGAAAACCTCAAAGTTACACTTGAACGTGCACTGCCATTCTGGGAAGATCAAATTGCTCCAGCCCTGAAAGATGGCAAGAACGTATTTGTTGGTGCACATGGTAACTCTATTCGTGCCTTAGTCAAACATATCAAACAACTCTCAGATGAGGAAATTATGGATGTCGAAATCCCTAACTTCCCACCACTTGTTTTTGAATTTGACGATAATTTGAACCTTGTTAAAGAGTACTATCTTGCACCAAAACAAGCATAAGTAACACGATAAAATCTGCCTTTGGCGGTTTTTTTCTTTTCTTCAAAAAATGTAAGGTAAAATACAGTTTAATATGATAAAATGTGTAGGTATGAAAATGACAAGTGAAAATTAGGATAGGTCCCATGTCTGAGAAAAGAAAAACACGAAACGAATTAAGCGGAAAAAAAGATAAAACACGGAAAGTATTGAAAAACCCAACCATGTTGGCATCAGGACGAGTAAAACTCCTCTTTTTTGTCATCACGGTTCTCTTTTTAGTTCTCATTGGCAAGCTTTACCATATGCAAGTTATGAACCAAAGCTTTTATGAGAGTAAGCAGTCTGGTGGAGCGGGCTCTTTACAGATAGTTCAGGGATCGCCACGAGGAAATATCTATGATGCGAAGGGAGTTCCCTTAGCAACAACGGAGCCGGTGGAAGCTATCGAGTATACACGCGGTCAGAACACTACAGCAGATGATATGCGTAAGATTGCTGACCGTTTAGTAGGCATCTTATCCTTGGACAATGATTTTGAACAGATAACTGAACGTGATAAAAAAGACTATTTCCTAGCTGATGCTGGTAACTTGAATAAAATCAATGCGCAGCTAACAAAGGAAGAAAAAACGGATAAAAGAGGAAATTTACTTACTGGTTCAGAGCTTTACAATGTTCAACTTAGCAAAGTGACTGCTGAGGATATAAATTTTAATGAACAGCAGATGTTTGCAGTTAAGCTCTTTAAAGAGATGAATGGTACTGCAGTTTTTAACACGACAGTTATTACCACAGGTAATCTTACTGCGGAACAACAGGCCTACATCGGTGAGCATGAAGGAGAACTTCAAGGGGTTTCTGTGGGGAACAGCTGGAACCGAAAATATGCAGATACAGTTCTTAAGCCACTTTTAGGTACAGTGACCACTCAGAAACAAGGAATTCCATCAAACTTGCTGGATGAGTATCTTAAAGAAGGCTTCCAACGCAACGACCGTGTAGGAACAGCTTTTTTAGAGAAAGGCTACGAGAAGTATTTACAAGGTACTCCTAAGATAAGCAAGGTACTTACGGATAAGCAAGGGAATGTTACAGGAACAGAGGTAGAACAAAAAGGAAGTAAAGGGGACAACCTCAAGCTTACCATTGATTTGCAATTTCAAAATGCTGTGGATAAGATTTTAGAAGAACAGGTCAATGCTATGATTGCCGACGGCTTCGGAACTTATTCGCAAGGGGCTTACGCTGTTGTGCTGGACTCTAAGACAGGTGCTGTTTTGGCTTTGTCAGGACTTAAGCGTGATGAAACGACAGGGGCTCTTCAAAAAGATACAAATGGCACTTTCCAGTCTGCATTTGTACCAGGGTCAGTAGTGAAGCCAGCCACTCTAACAGCGGGATGGAATGCAAACGTGATAGCCAATAACCAGATGCTTTATGATATGCCTATCCAGTTGGCAGGTTCAAGTGCGATTACATCCTGGTTTACCAATGGCAGTCTCCCTATCAATGCTGTTCAAGCTCTAGAATATTCATCAAACACATACATGGTTCAAATTGCCCTCAAGATGCTGGGACAGCCTTATGTTCCTAATATGTCTGTGGATGATTCTAATAGTGTTGAGGCATTTAAGAAATTGCGCGAAACTTTTGCCTCTTATGGCTTAGGGACGTCAACTGGTTTTGATATTCCAGGTGAAGAAATAGGGTATTTGCCAGATGCAAATAAGACAAATGTCTCTAATCTGCTCATGGAATCTTTTGGACAGTTTGATACCTATACCCCTCTCCAGCTTGCAACATATGGTATGACTTTGGCGAACAATGGGGAGCGTCTGTCCCCTCATATTGTAGATGGAATCTATGAAACTGATTCTCAAGGGGGAATGGGTAATCTTGTTAAAAATATAACCCCAAAAATTATGGATAAAGTCAATATCACGCCAGAAAACATGGATGTCCTGCATTACGGAATGTATAAAGTAGTGCATGGGAACGAATTTGTTAACGGTCAGATTGGTGCAACGGGTTACTACATGCGTCCGTCACAAGGTGCTGAAGTTTCGATTTCTGCGAAAACAGGGACTGCCGAAGTACCTTATAAAGCACCAGATGGGACAACGATTCCAGTAACGGTTATTAATGTTGTTGCTTTTGCACCGACTGAAAACCCACAAATTTCCATCGGTGTTATGGTGCCACAAACAACTGTTAAAGAAGGAGGCGTAACCTCTAAGATAGGGCAAAATATCACACGTGAGATTACAAATCTCTATAATTCAATGTACCACTTCAAATAGAAAAATAAAAACTCTCAGTTTGTCATCAAGCTGAGAGTTTTATTGATTTAAGCCTTTTTACATAGGAAATAAGTATAGCGAATTAAAACATAGCTGACTGCTAAAAAGGCTATGAAAAGCTCAATTGTAGCTAAAGGCGTTAAGAGAAAGTTTAAGTCAGGATAGTTTTTGCTTAACAAACTAACCGCAGTCGCCGAGATAACCAGAGGAAATGTGAAAGCTGCATAACTAGGATAAAAAGGCAACCGTAATAAAGGAATGATGAGCACAACGGTAATGAGGTAGATGAATTGCGACAGCACAAACAAGCTAAAAACAAAGAGAGTAGACTTGTGATCCATCACAGTCAAGTAAGCTGCTAGACAAAGAGAACCAGGAGCTGTAAGTATGGTAATGAGCGGAAGGGTGGATTCGTGCATTTTCTTGAAAATGAATATGCGGTGCCCAATGATTGGAAGCAATATAAAATAGAAGAGGAGTGCAGGCCATAGTACAATACGACCAATTTCTAAGTTAAAAGCTGTTGCGGTATTTGGGATAACACCAAGACCAACAAAGGTAATGAACCAGCTGGGATAAACATGGTGCATTCCGACTTTTTGAGGAATAATATGAAGAGCGATAAAGTATGCCATTAACACGAAATGAAGGAGAACCGCAATCAACCAGATAAGATAAACAAGAGGGGAGTGTGGAAAAACTCTGTTGAGAAAGACACAAATGACCATCCAAGCCATTGTAAAAGTCGGAGAAACTGAACCGATGATAGGGTCTTTGAGTGACTCTATAAGATGACGCATGGTGAATATAAGTTTCATAAGTATCAAGGTCATAAAAAAGAGACCAGCCAGATCAAAAAAGTTACCTAAGACAGGGTATCCCTTGGAGTAGAGAAGATTACCCAAAGATACCATACCTAAGATTAAACCACAAATGGGAATAGGAATTTTTTTCAAAAAATCTAAAAATACTTGTTTCATAAAGAACTCCTAAAAGATTGATTTGAGTATGAACTGTGGAGGTAACTTCCTGCAGTTCATTTACTATCTTAAGTATAAAACACTTGATTTAATTTGTAAAATGAATTATTGTAATTATAAGGATAGAAAAAAATAATAAAAATTCTGAAGGAGGACAGCTATGTTTTCACTACTTGAAACATTCATTGCCATATATGAGACAAGAAGTTTTACCAAAGCAGGGCAATATTTGTTTATTTCACAGCCCACAGTGACTGTACGGATAAAGAAATTAGAAGAAGAACTAGGGAATTCCCTCTTCATTCGAGGGAAAAATCGCGAAGTGATTCCGACAGAGGCGGCTAAACTTCTGTATAGCAAAGCTGTCAAGTATGTGCAGGATTGGGAGCAGCTGCAGTCGGAGCTCAACCAGAAAAGTCTAACAAAAAAACCTTTCAAAATAGGGCTCTCGCAAAGTGCAGCGATCGGTATTATGCCCAAGTTATATCCAAAACTGATGCCATATTTGGATCAGATAGACTTGAAAATATCTATGTATGATTCGGAAGAAGTTTTCAACCTAGTAGAGGACCATGAGCTGCATTTTGGTATTATTGAAAAAACTTTAGCCAGTGAGCAAGTAGAGACTTTTCCTCTGTTTAAAGACGAGCTTGTGTTAGCAGGAGATTTGAGTAGTGAAACGTTTTTTACAAGAGAAGTTGGTTCAGGTGTTGGGCATTATATTAAAAAATATCTTCAAGAAGAAAATTTCGAGCCGCGCCATCTGGTGAGAATGAACAATAATGACATGATTATTGCCCATGTCCAAGCGGGATTGGGTGTTTCTCTGATTTCAAAACGCTTTGTTTCAGAAGGGCTACCTTATCAGAGTTTGGGCAGCAAATATCATCGGACATTTTTAGGACTTACTTATGCAGAAGAAAAAGACCCTCTGATGCTTGAAATCATCCAGAACATAAGAGCGTCTATTGATTATTGAGGCACGTCGTAAGCCATTGGCCGATACTATGATAGACCTCCTCGTATTCATCTTCAAAGAGGATTTCATGTCTCAGTCTAGGAAAAAGTTGAAGGTCTAGGTGGCGGAATTCTGCTTTTTTCAGTTCTTGATATACTTTTTGAGGGCCTTTTCCAAAGTTCCCCACAGGATCATCTGTGCCGCTTAAGATTAAGATTGGCAAGTCAGTAGGCATATTTCTCATCCAGTTTTTTTGGTTGGCTCTTTTGACGAGAGAAAAAAGTGTGACAAAACCGTTGTGTGTGAAAGTAAAGCCTAATAAAGGATTGCTTTCATAGCTGGTTACATTTTCTTGATTTTTAGAAAGCCAATTAAAATTTCCCTTTTCGGGGAATTTTTTACTGTAGTTACCGAAAGCAAGTTTATCGATGGTATTGGCAACAGTTTTAGCTCTTTTTTGACTGATTTTTTCTATAAATGGTAAAAGAAAATTCAAGTGTTTAGGGCTGGTTCCAGTACCCATAAAAATCGCCCCCTGAATGTCAACGGGATAGTCCTGAAGAAAGTTACGTAAGGCAAAAGAGCCCATACTGTGTCCCATCATAAAATAAGGTAACTCTGGGTATTTTTGCTGTGCCCAGTTTTTTACCAAATGAATATCGGTAATAACATTTTTTAAGCCCTCTTCACCAAAATAACCATAAACTGGCTCTTGTTTATTTATAGAATACCCATGGCCTAAATGGTCATGACCGACAACAGCAAAACCGATGCTATTGAGATAAAGTGCAAAATCATTGTAGCGCTCGATATGTTCTGCCATGCCGTGGATGAGTTGGATAACTGCTTTGGGTTTTTCGAGTGACCAATGGAGCAGATTAAGTTCAGTTTGCTTATCACTTGATATTAATGTACATTGTTCAATCATAGATGTGGCTCTCTTTCCAGTAGATATGTATCAGATTTCAAGTTTATTATAACAAAAAGTGAAGACTGCTTTGAGAGTATTTCTTTATATTTAAAATGTACAGAAAACTAAGTTGTGTTATAATACTCAATGCCCCTATCTCGCTAAATAAGAGTAATCCATCGCTTTCCTCATAAAGTGTTGCCATTTTTGTCCTGTTGCAGAGTGATTGATAATTTTCATAGAGAGAGGTGTGGTATAATAGTTATAACTTTATCTTACTAGAAGAAAGAAAGGAAAACATGGTTTATTATCCAGAACCAATCGCTAAACTTATAGAAAGCTTTAGCAAGCTGCCCGGTATTGGGCAAAAAACAGCGACACGTCTGGCCTTTCATACGATTGGAATGGATGATCAAGACGTCAATGAATTTGCCCGAAACCTTATATCAGCAAAGCGTGATTTACGCTTTTGCTCAATCTGTGGTAACTTAACAGAAAGTGATCCCTGTGCTATTTGTGAAGACGCTCTTCGTGATCGGACAACGATACTGGTTGTAGAAGAGAGCAAGGATGTTTTGGCCATGGAAAAAATCCGTGAGTACAGAGGACTTTATCATGTCTTGCATGGGACGATTAGCCCGATGAACGGCATCGGACCTGATGAAATTAATGTCAAGAGTCTCTTGACAAGGCTCATGGGCGACAGCCAAATAGAGGAAGTTATCCTTGCTACTAACGCTACATCTGATGGTGAGGCTACAGCTATGTACCTCTCCCGTATGATTAAACCTGCGGGAATCAAGGTGACACGTTTAGCACGTGGTCTTGCCGTGGGATCAGATATTGAGTATGCTGATGAGGTTACATTATCAAAAGCAGTTGAAAATCGTATGGAAATTTAAGTGGAGAAAATTATGTCAAAAGAAACATTGATTTTGTTATATGGCGGTCGCAGTGCAGAACGAGAAGTATCGGTTCTTTCAGCTGAAAGTGTGATGCGTGCAGTTAATTATGATAAGTTTGTAGTCAAGACTTACTTTATCAGTCAAGCTGGTGATTTTATCAAAACACAGGAATTCACTGAAACACCTGCCGAAAATGAAAAATTAATGACTAATGGAACAATCAAGATAGAGCAAAAAGTTGCTCCATCTGATATTTATGAAGAAGATGCAGTTGTTTTTCCTGTCCTACATGGACCTATGGGCGAAGATGGCTCAATTCAAGGCTTCTTGGAAATTCTGCGCCTTGCTTATGTGGGGCCAAATATCCTGTCAGCCAGTGCGACCATGGATAAGCTATTGGCCAAGCATGTTTTTTCTGCAGTGGACATACCACAAGTGCCTTATGTTGCAGCCTATGCGGATGAAAACCAAGCCAAAATTCATGCAGAAGTTCAAGAAAAACTGACTTTCCCAGTTTTTGTTAAGCCAGCTAACATGGGCTCAAGTGTCGGTATTTCTAAAGTAAGTAGCCTAGAGGAGTTGGAAGCAGGTCTAGCAGAAGCCTACAAATATGACAGTCGTGTCCTTGTTGAACAGGGAGTTGTGGCGCGTGAAATAGAGTGTGCAGTACTGGGCAATGGTGGGAAGGTCCGCTCGACTCTTCCAGGTGAGGTTGTTAAGGACGTGGATTTTTACGACTACCGTTCAAAATATATTGACAATAAGATTGAAATGGCGATTCCCGCCGATATTCCAAATGAGATAGCGGAAAAAATACGCGATTATGCTGAAAAGGCTTATCAAGCGATGAACGGTGCTGGTTTATCACGCTGTGATTTCTTCTATGATGAAAAGGGCAACATTTATCTCAATGAAGTTAATGCAATACCAGGGTTCACACAATGGTCAATGTATCCTTTGCTCTGGGAAAATATGGGCTTGTCATACAGTGAGCTGATTGAAGAATTAGTTTCCCTTGCTCAAGAAGCTTTTAAAAATCGCGAAAGCCATCTTCTATGAGTAGAAAAGTTTATAGCAGAGCCTATCAGAAACTTAAAGAAACTTCTTTAGGTTTTTTTGGATAAGATTTTTATTTTTAATGAACTATAGAGGGGAACATATTAAAGGGAGGGGGAGATATTCTGATGGAAACAACTTATGACAGTAAGATCAAAAACAGACTAAAGAGAGCAGACGGTCAGCTACAGGGGGTTCTAAGCATGGTAGAAGAAGGGAAAGACTGTGAGGCAGTAGTAACACAGCTCAAAGCAGTTCGCTCTAGTCTCGATAGCTTGATAGGACTTATCGTTGCTGAAAATTTACAAACCTGTCTTCTATCACTAGAAGAAACTGATGAAAAAGAGCGTGAGAGAAAAATAAATCAGGCGATTAAAATGGTTATTAAAAAGTAAGTGCTGGAGAGAGGCACTTTTTCTGGCACAATGGGCACTTTTCAGCCCTCATAAAGCACTGGTTTGAAATGCAATCCTGTAGCATTTATTTCAGCTTTCTATTCGACAAAAAACCTCTTTGCTGAGTCCTATCGCCATCATCAATCAATGAAATAGGAACAAAAGTCTAAATTTATCCAAAGTTAGTCAGGACATGAAATGAAAACGCTCACTAGCGGCAAACTCTTATACTGAGAACGCGCGTTTTTTCTGTTTTTAAGACATTTATCTTAGCCTCTGGTATAATGGAACTATGAAGCTTACATTACACGAAATTGCCCGCGTTGTCGGTGCGACAAACAACTGGTCAGAACTGGCAGATACAGAAGTTCACAATATTGAATTTGATAGCCGTGAAGTCAAAGAAGGTGATCTTTTCTTGCCCCTTAAAGGGACAAGAGATGGTCACGCATTCATTGAAACAGCTTTTGCACAAGGTGCGATTGCGACATTTTCAGAAAAAGATATTCAAGCCCCACATTTACGTGTCAAGGACTGCTTGACTGCTTTTCAAAGATTAGCCCAGTATTATCTAGAAAAAATGGCGGTTGAAGTAATTGCTGTCACAGGGTCAAATGGTAAAACAACTACAAAGGACATGATTCAGGCGGTACTTTCTGAAAAATATAAGACCTATAAGACACAGGGGAATTATAACAACGAGATAGGCATGCCTTACACCATCTTACACATGCCGGATGATACTGAAAAAATTGTTCTGGAAATGGGGATGGATCGCCTTGGCGATATTGATTTTCTCTCAAAAATAGCCAAGCCTAAGATAGCAATCGTAACTCTCATCGGCGAGTCTCATCTAGAATTTTTCGGAACACGTGACAAAATTGCGGAGGGGAAATTGGGCATCAAGTCAGGCTTACGACCAGAGGGTGAACTTATTGTCCCAGCAGATAAAATTATCAATAAATATTTGCCAGCAGATACAAAAATTACGCGTTTTGGTCCAGATGAAGGTATTTTTGTGACGCAACTCATCGAACATAAGAACATGCTCAGTTTCACTACAAATTTCTTGAACAGGGAGATTACTATTCCTGTTCCAGGAAAATTTAATGCGACCAATGCGATGCTTGCTGCCTATGTGGGAACCTTATTTGACATTGAAGAAGATAAGATTGCACATGCGCTTTCCAGCGTGACATTGACTCGAAACCGCACAGAGTGGAAGAAAGCAAGCAATGGTGCCGATATCCTCAGTGATGTTTATAATGCTAATCCTACAGCCATGAAACTTATCTTAGAAACCTTTCAGGCAATACCTAAAAACGAGGGCGGACGTAAATTTGCGGTTCTTGCGGATATGCTTGAGCTAGGAGAGCAAGCACCAGAACTTCATGGGAACATTGCTCAATCCCTTGATTTTTCTGTCATGGATCATGTCTATCTATATGGTGAGTTAATGAAAAATCTTCTGGTGGAACTTCCACAAGATAGAGTTTCTTACTTTACAGATTTAACAAATCTTGCAGAAAATATTAAAGAAATTTTGGGTCCGCAAGATCAACTTCTCCTTAAAGGGTCCAACAGCATGAAATTAGGAACAATTGTTGAAGAATTACAAAAATAAGCATGTAAAATGCTTTTTTAATACTTGAAATAGGAAACAATGTTCGGAAATAGTCCATAAAAATTTTTAATGTCAAAAATTTACAAAAAATATGTAGAAAAGTCTTTACAATTTAGGTTGAATTAAGTATAATAGAGAACATAATAAATTTTCAGACAATACTAAACAAATAAGGTGTTGTCGAATAAATCAAATAGAAAGAGGATGTTACATGGATAATTGGAAAAAAGTATCATTAGGAACAGTTGCCCTAGCTTCGGTAGGGCTCCTAGCAGCTTGTGGAAATGGCGGGGGGGACTCAAAAGCAGCCAATCCCCAACTCTCAGTTCCTACAAACATTGCGACATTGGATTCAGGTTTGGCGACAGATGCGTATTCAAATCTCTTTATCGGAAATGTACAAGAAGGTTTGACACGTGTTGACGACAAAGGTGTTGCTCAAAACGCTTTGGCATCAGATATTAAAGTATCAGATGACGGTTTGACATACACGATTACTTTGCGTGACGGTCTTAAGTGGTCAAACGGTGATTCATTGACAGCAAAGGATTTCCTTTATTCATGGCAGCGTGCTGTAAACCCTGAAACAGGTTCACAATATGCTTACTTGTTGGGGAACATTAAAAATGCGAATGAAATCAACACAGGTAAGGTTAAAGACCTCAACGAGTTGGGCGTAAAAGTAAATGGTGACCATGAGCTTGTAGTTACATTGACACAACCAACGCCTTACTTTAAATTCCTTCTTGCTAATGGCGTTTACAAACCTGTAAACAAATCGGCAGTTGAAGAATTTGGTAAACAGTACGGGACTTCATCTGATAAAGTTGTTTATTCTGGACCATTCATGTTCAAGAAAGATGCAGGATGGACAGGAACAAACAACAGCTATTCACTTGTAAAAAACCCTGATTACTATGACAAAGATAATGTAAAATCAGAAGAAATCGACTACACTGTTCAATCAAATCCAAATACAGCTGTTCAGCTCTTTAAACAAGGTAAGCTAGACCAAGCAAGCTTGGGTACTATGGATTTGTATAATGCCAATAAAGGCTACAATGACGGTAAGGATCTTGTTGTTCTAAAAGAAGCAACAACTGCTTATCTTCAATATAATCAATCTGGTGGTGGTACAACAAGTCCAGAAGTAGCAAAAGCACTTCAAAATAAAAATATCCGCGAGGCACTTAACTTAGCAACTGACCGTAAAGCTATCGTTGATCAATTCATCCCAGCAGGTACAGTAGCACAAACCTTTACACCAGCAGGCATGTCAGTAACAGCAGATGGTAAAGACTTCGCTGAATTTGCCAAACAAGATTACAACTACGATGCTGCGAAAGCAAAAGAACTTTGGGAAAAAGGTTTGAAAGAAGTCGGTGTAACATCACTGAATCTCCAGTATACAACTGATGCTGATGCGCCAGTTTCAAAATCTATCGCTGATTTCTTGCAAGCTTCACTTTCTAAAACATTGCCAGGCTTGACACTTACTCAAAAAATCGTACCTTTCCAACAACGTTTGAAAGATTCGAAAAACCAAAACTTTGATGTGGTTCTCTCACTTTGGGGTGGTGACTATGCTGAACCATCAACATTCTTGCAACTCTTTGCAGATGGCTCAGGTTATAACGATGGTAAATTTGTAAATCCTGCTTACCAAGCGGCTTGGACAAAAGCATCAACAGTGCCAGTAGTATTGGACGATAAAGCTCGTGATCAAGCTTACAAAGATGCAGAAGCAGCGCTCTTTGATGAGTCAAGCATCAACCCAATGTACTTCCGTTCAACACCAGTTCTTCGTAACCCACACCTTAAAGGTTTGCAATTTAACTCAACAGGTTTGACTTACGATCTCAAAGGTGTTTACATCGAAAAATAGTAGGCACTAACATCAAACGAACAAGTAGGGCTTATTAGGCCTACTTTTCGTGTTTTTATTAAGGAATTATTATATGTTAGCTAAATATCTCGTAAAACGTATCTTATTGATGCTCTTGACATTATTTGTGGTTATTACGGCAACTTTCTTCCTGATGCAAGTTATGCCAGGAACACCTTTCAATAACCCCAAATTAACACCAGAACAAATTCAACAGTTGAATGCTGCATATGGTTTAGATAAACCGTTGATTGTCCAGTATTTTATCTACCTGCAAAATGCCTTCACAGGTAACTTTGGAACTTCATTTACCTTTGCGAATCAACCTGTGAGTACCATGATTGCCCAACGTTTACCTGTTTCGGCACAGCTTGGTTTTGAAGCACTCCTTATCGGTGTTGTTGCTGGAGTGTTCTTTGGTGTTGTTGCAGCACGTTTTAAAAACACTTGGATTGATGGTCTTTTGAGTATTATCTCAACAGTGTTCTTCTCTGTTCCTTCTTTCATCGTAGGTACTTTGCTCCTTCTTTACTTTGGTTACACTTGGCAGTTATTGCCTGTATCAGGTTGGGGGACATTTGCCCAAACAATATTGCCAGCGTTAGCCCTATCCTTTGCTCCAATGTCTCAGGTAATGAGCTTTGTCCGTGCCCAAATGATTGAATCACTTTCATCAGATTATATCTTGCTGGCTCGAGCTAAAGGTTTATCTGATCGTGAAGTGCTTTGGAAACATGCTATCCGTAACTCTTTGATTCCGATGCTGACACTCATAGGACCGATGAGTGCAGGACTTTTGACCGGATCAGTTTTGATTGAGACTATCTTCTCAATTCCAGGTATCGGTCAACAGTTTGTTCAGTCTATTCCTTCAAAGGATTTTCCTGTTATCATGGGGACAACAATCGTCTATGCTGTGATGTTGATGGCGATGATTTTAATCACAGATATTATTACAGCCTTTGTTGATCCACGTGTGCGTTTAGACTAGAAAGGAGGGGAGAAAATGGAAAATATTAACAGTAAATTTAAACTTGTAACACAGCGTGATTTTGAAGCGAGTGAAATGATTGCGAAACCTGCCCTCACTTTCTGGCAAGATGCTTGGCGACGTTTCAAGAAAAATAAGGTGGCGATGGTAGCGATGATTCTCGTTGTTTGCACGCTCCTGTTCTCCGCAGTTTCGACAGTTTTGGTCCCTCAATCAGAGGCCAATCATTTTGATCCTAATGAGGTACAAATATATAAGAACTTGCCACCTAAACTCGGCAATCTAAATATTCCTGGGTGGAATGGTAATTTTGCAGCGCCAGGAAGTACGATTGCGGAAGACATGTATAAGGTGCAGAATGTCCCAGAAGGCAAATCATTTATCTTTGGTACAGATGCTCTGGGACGCTCAATCGCCAAACGTACAATCGTTGGTTTACGTATTTCTTTGATTATCGCCTTTGCCTCCATCGTCTTTGATGTGCTTATAGGGATTACTTATGGATTAATTTCAGGATGGGTTGGTGGAAAAGTTGATACAGTGATGCAACGTATCATCGAAATCATTAGCTCTATTCCAAGTTTAGTTATTGTAACCATGTTCGGACTTTTGCTGGGTCAAGGGATAATTTCAATTGTCTTAGCTATCGGTCTCTTTATCTGGACAGGAATCGCCCGGCAGGTAAGAAACATGACCTTGTCGCTGAAAGAACGGGAGTTTGTACTTGCAGCGAAAACTCTGGGTGCAAGCCCATTCAAGATTATGGTAAAACACCTTATTCCAAATATGCTGGGTGTTATTATCGTACAAATTATGTTCGATATTCCGTCAGTCATCTTCTTTGAAGCTGTTCTTTCTGCGATTAACTTAGGTGTTAAACCGCCAACAGCATCATTGGGTTCATTGATTTCTGACGGTATTCAAAGTTTGCAATTCTATCCATTCCAAGTTGCAGTACCTGCAGTAGTCTTGTCACTCTTGTCACTTGCCTTCTTCCTCTTTGGTTATGGCTTACGTGACGCTTTTGATCCAAAATCAGGCCAAGACTAAGAAATGAGGAAGTAAAATGACTGAAAAAGAAGAAAAAGTACTTGAAGTAAAAAATCTGCATGTCAATTTCAAAACATATGCTGGAAAGGTGAAAGCCATCCGTGATGTTTCCTTTGACTTAAAAAAAGGTGAAACCTTAGCTATCGTTGGGGAATCAGGTTCTGGTAAATCTGTAACAACCAAAACCTTGATGGGACTAAATGCAGCCAATGCCGAAATTCCTGAAGGCGAAATCCTTTTTAAGGGTCGTAATCTGCTTGACATCAAAGAAGAAGATTGGCAAAAAATCCGAGGCAATGAGATTTCAATGATTTTCCAAGATCCGATGACTTCATTGGACCCAACCATGCGTATCGGAAATCAAATTGCGGAACCTTTAATTAAGCATAAAGGGATGAAGAAAAAAGATGCTTTGGCAAAAGCTTTGGAGCTGATGAAAGCGGTAGGGATTCCCCAAAGTGAGCAGCACATCAACGACTACCCGCACCAATGGTCGGGTGGGATGCGTCAACGTGCGGTAATCGCTATTGCTCTTGCTGCTGATCCAGAAATTCTTATTGCAGATGAGCCAACAACCGCCTTGGATGTAACGATTCAAGCACAGATTATGCACATGATGGCAGAGCTGCAACAGCGTATTGAATCCTCAATCATCTTTATCACTCATGATTTGGGTGTTGTTGCAGGTTTTGCTGACCGTGTTGCCGTTATGTATGCCGGGGAGATTGTGGAATACGGGACTGTGGAAGAAATTTTCTACAACCCACAACATCCTTATACATGGGGTCTCTTAGACTCAATGCCAACTGTTGACACAGATGTTGAGCGACTTGTATCAATTCCAGGAACGCCTCCAGATCTGCTCCATCCGCCAAAAGGCGATGCCTTTGCTGTCCGTAACCAGTATGCTTTGGAAATTGACTTTGAAGAAGCACCGCCATACTTTGAAATTTCACCTACACATCAAGTGAAATCATGGCTTTTAGATGAGCGTTCACCAAAGGTAACACCATCTGAAAATATCCAACAGCGTTGGGCGCGTTGGGAAGAAATGAAAATGAAGGGAAATGCTGAATAATGACTGAAGAAAGAAAAAAACTTGTCGAATTCAAGGGTGTTGACCTGGTTTTCAACAAGGGTAAAAAGAATGTCAATAAAGCCATCAACGACGTTTCTTTTCACATCTATGAGGGGGAAACATTCGGTCTTGTAGGTGAATCAGGTTCTGGTAAAACAACAATTGGTCGTGCAATTCTAAAGCTTTATGACATTCATAAAGGTGAAATTCATTTCAATGGTAAGGATGTTAGCAAGATTAAGGGAACTGAGCTGAAAAAATTCCGCGAAAAGGTACAGATGATTTTCCAAGATCCGCAAGCCTCATTGAATGGCAGAATGCGTGTTAAGGATATCATTGCTGAAGGGATTGACGTTAATGGGTTAGCTAAAACCCCAGAAGAACGCACAGAAAAAGTTAAAGAATTGCTCCAATTGGTAGGGCTTAATCAAGATCATATGACACGTTATCCTCATGAGTTTTCTGGTGGACAACGTCAACGTATCGGTATTGCCCGCGCTTTGGCAGTGAATCCTAAATTTATTGTAGCTGATGAGCCAATTTCGGCATTGGACGTCTCTATTCAAGCTCAGGTCGTCAACTTGATGCGTGATATCCAAGAAAAAGAGGGCTTAACCTATCTTTTTATCGCCCATGACTTATCAATGGTTAAATATATTTCGGATCGTATCGGTGTCATGCACTGGGGGAAAATTCTTGAAGTGGGGACCTCAGACCAAGTGTATAACCATGCTCTACACCCTTACACAAAATCATTATTGAGTGCGATTCCTGCACCAGATCCAATCTCAGAGCGTAGTCGTGTGCCACAGTCTTACGATCCAACAGCTGAGCTGGATGGACAGCCACGTGAGCTTCGTGAAATCACTCCAGGGCACTTCGTTTTGTCAACTGAAGAAGAAGCTGCTGAATACAAAAAAATTGCAACAGCTTAAGAAATAAACTGCACCACAAATGGTGTGGTTTTTTAGATAGAGCTGGGAAAATAGTGAAGCTATACTGTTTTACTTTTGAAATTTCTATAAATGATATAAAATGAAGTTAAGGATTTATAGTTTATTTTGAAAATTTTTTATGGCAAGAGGAGGGGAAGCAATGGATTTTTTTAAAGAAATTATAAGTAACCAAATACTGCTAACGGCTCTAGTGGGATGGTTTGCTGCACAAATAATTAAAATTATCGTTGATGTATTTCGTTATAAAAAGCTGGATTGGAGTTTACTTTTTGCGACAGTAGGTATGCCGAGTTCCCACAGTGCTCTAGTTGTTTCAATGACGACAGCAACGGGATTATCGCAAGGGTTTGACTCGCCTGTTTTTGCTGTGGCAACAGTTTTTGCCTTTGTGGTGATGTATGATGCGCAAGGGATTCGACGTCAAGCAGGAACGCATGCTTATATCTTGAATATCATTATCAAAACGATTGAGAGCCC
Source organism: Lactococcus sp. UBA7128 (assembly GCF_002492185.1). Taxonomy (NCBI): domain Bacteria; kingdom Bacillati; phylum Bacillota; class Bacilli; order Lactobacillales; family Streptococcaceae; genus Lactococcus; species Lactococcus sp. UBA7128. Next base: position 5,834 of record NZ_DKXK01000030.1, on the reverse strand, counting down.
CAAGATCAATGCAGAAAAAGCGCTGAAGGAATTACTGGGGCATACACCAGTACAGGTGCTTGGCGGTGCTATTTTAGGAATCCTTGTTGCACTTTTGATGAATTGAAGCAGGCTGTACTGTTATTGTACATAGGATAACACGCTATCAGAGTCGTATAAGCTATTTCTCATCAAGTTTTCTCTTGAATATTAATATATAAATACACATACAAAACAAAGAGTTGCATCAAAATCATGCAGCTCTTTATTTTATAGATACACTTTTTATTGCTTGGTGAACGCTTCTTACTAATTTCATGCGAGCCATTATTCCGTAAGGCTACACGCTTTTGAATTTCGCAAAAGATTATACATGGGTAAGATATATTTTACATGAATAAGCATCAATCTATAATACTAGATTAAATCTTTGCTGAACAGGGATTTTTAACTCTTGTAACTGCCAGCTAAAAGTATGATAATAGCAGTGGAAATACCTTTTTTAGAGAAGGAAATTTTATGGAAAAGAAAAAAGGAATTATACTTGCTGTTGCTACAGTTACATTTTCAACCATAGGATTTGCAAATTTAACAGTCACAAAAACATCTGCAGACGAAGTGAAAAGTAGTCAAACTTCTTCTGTTCAAGATTTAGGTCAATTTGATAAATTTATTGAAGTATATAACAATAAATTTATTGTTAAAGATAGTGACGGAAAAATACCAAATACTACTTTATCCGAAATTAATAAGGTAGTATCTGATACAAATAAATATATTCAAGATAATAATTTAACGATTAATCCTTCAACTAAAATGGCCCTACAATGTGTGTCTTTTGATAATACAAACTCCTTAGCTCGTTCTTATGGGACAATGGTCTACTTGCAATCCGGTGGAACAGTGTACGAGTTGGTCTAGATAAAGGACTAACAAATGATATTCTCCACGGTGGGGTTGCAGGAGCAGGCTTTTATCTCGGATTTTTAGCTGGTGGACCTGCGGCAGGAGCAGCTGTTGTTATTGCTACCGTGATAGTTGATAGACATTTGTATACCAAATCAGGTTGGTGGTTTGACTATAATGTATATCTGAGACGTGTCACTAACTTTGGAAGGCAATAAAATAATTAAAAGGATAGTTATGAATAAATCATCGACCATCAAAGCATTACTCATGATAACGTTTATTATAATTACAGTTATCGTATTTCGACATATAACATTTTTATCTGAAATTTGGAATACAGTGTTTCTAACCCTTTTTATCCTTGTAGAGTACTTCTTTGTAAATAAAATCGTTGATAAAATTGCTCCATAAACCATTAAAATATTTTCATCATATCTGACTCTCTCATCTATAGGTATTAATACATTGTCAAATTCTCTCCTAATTACCTTAAAACCGTCTGTTGAAAACGGAAATATTTTTTTATTCTTTATCTTTCCAGTTGTACGCGTTTTGTACTCTGATGGATACGTTGATAAAAAAAGTAGATACAAAAGAACAAAAAAACTCAAGATATTTTAAACTATGAGCTAATTGTTTATTAATTCTGTTGCAAAGACTATCTTTTTTCCTCTATTTTTACAATAAAATAGACTTGGCGGAAAACTTAGTAATAAATCTGGATCTAGTAAGATAAAAATTATAGGAGAAAAAACATGGAAGATGCAAAATTTTTAAATGCTGCTGGTCCAATATGTACTCCTATTTGGCTTCAGTGTACACTACAAGACCAAATACGTAATCCTACCTAGTAATAGTATACGCTTTTATCTACAAATTAGATATCTTTTAATTACCTGCATTTGTAGAGGAGAAAAATGGACTCAGAAATAAATAATTAAGATTGGAGTAAGGTTTATGAAAAGAATAAATTTGAAGAAAATTGTTTCAATTATTGCTGGAGCGTTGTTAATGGTTTCCGTAGTGATACCCGCAGTTGGAAAAGCTGGAACAAGAACAACAAGTTGTTATAAAGGCTCAGCACTGATGTGGAGTAATGATTACGTAACATTTTCTTATAATGGTAAATCAGTTACTAGCTCTTATGCATATCAAGATGGAGGGGCTATCTTCCCGCTTACCATGTCACTCAAAGGAATTAAGATGGTATCAAAAACCACAACTCAAAGATCTTATCAAGGGCGCTACTTAGGTGGTGGTGGCATCCCGATTCCGTGGGGGAATGCTAACTTAATTAGTCAAACGAAAACAATGCAAACTTGGGTTCGTTCCAATGCTTCATGGACTGCAAATTGGGTAGGTTAATTGAAAAAATATGGAGCCAGAGGGAGACTATTTGTTTTCTTTTGGCTCTTCTTTAAGGAAAAAACATGGAAAATGTAAAGATAGAAGAACTTTATAAGCAATTTTCTGAAAAAATAATATTTGAAAATGCAAACGCCACTTTTGAAAGTGGGAAAATTTCATTTTTGATGGCTCCAAATGGTTTTGGGAAAACAACTTTGATCAAACTACTTTCAGGACTACAGAAAGAAGATAGTGGAAGAATAAAGAATCTCCACATACATCAAGACAGTTTTACATTATATGATGATTTATCTTTGTATGGTAATTTATCTGGGTATAAAAACATAGAAATTTTTACAAAATTTAAATACTCTAAAGAGGAAATTGATGCAGTAGCTATAAGGTATTTACCAAGCTCGAGACTAAAAAAGAAGATTTCTATTTACTCTTTGGGAGAGGGAAAGAAGATTTCCCTTATTATTTGGGAATTGCTTACGCCCAAGTTATCCATGATGGATGAGATTACGAATGGTTTGGATTACCAAGCCTTAGCTGATTTAAAAAAGGTATTGAGCGAGGCGAAGACAGATAAAATTATTTTATTAACAGGTCATGATTTCAGCTTTTATGAGGACATAATTGATAATCTTTATGTTTTGAGCGATTATAAAATTATACAAGAAATGAAATGGAAGGACTATGGAGTAAAGGGAACATATGAAAAATACTTTGCGCCAAGAAATTAGCTATTTAATGAGTTCTAAAACTTTATTAGTAGGGGCTTTATTGTTAATACTTCTTCTTATTTTTGGAGCCTTCCAAGCAAAGATAACACAAACGAGTAGTGTTATGCAGTTTAAAGAAACTCAGAAGGTGTATAACAGCGAGCAGGAATTTGAAAATGATTTACATAAACCTTATTCTTTGAGTCAGTCTACAAATGGTCAAGATCAAGTGGATACTTCTATTGAAAATTCAGCGAGGTATAGTTATGAAAGTCTGATGATATCGAATAATCAGATGAGTTTGCTTGGATTTCCGAAATTCTTTCTTAAGTATTCTGGACTAATATTTTTACCAATAATTTCTGGATTTTTAGGTATTTTTGTCGCAACTTATGACTATAAAAGTGCTACTTATAAGAGAAAATTGAACCATAATTCATGGCAAGAGATTTTGGTGGGGAAATACCTTGTCATAATAAGTGTTTTATTTATTGCTTTAGTTTTTACCACTTTAATTTCACTTGTTATAGGTGGTTTATCTGTTCATTTTATTGAGAGTATAGATGTTTCAAAATACGGTTCAATTTTTGAGGTCCACAATTCACTCCTTGATTTAGCTGCCCTAGGATTAACTGTTTTCCTCATGGATGTCATTACTGCGGTTATTTGGTTTACTTTATCTCTAATTATAAAGAGTAGTGTTATAAGCATTGTTTTATTCTTACTTTATGATTTAGTATTACCTAATTTTGGGAAATATGATTTTAAAAATGGAATGATGAATGTCTTTTCAAATGTTGGAAAAGATGTCATTACTCAGCCAGTACCTCTGCTGCAAATACCTTTTTTAGAAGCATGGGGAATCTTAATAGTCCATGTTCTACTTGCTTTAGGAATTGGGTGGGGGATTTTTTATAAAAAAACGCGATTCACTCTTTGAAAAAATTCCCCAAGGAAGATAAGCGAACAGTTGAAATCTTGTTGGCTGAGAATCATTTGAAGATAGAGATTGCATGAGAGAAAGAATCATAATATTTTAAACAGCAAAGAACGGGGACGAAAAGTAAATTTTTTCGCAATCAATTTTATAAATGGGATTTTCCATTTTTTATTTTGATGTTTTGCAGCATTCCTTGCTTATAGGAAAGAGTGATTCTCGGTCTCATAATTTTTATGCCTTGTCGGAGTCTCATGGAGGTCAACCTAGAGTCAAGACGATAATTCTGTTATAATTAAGAAGCATATAATTTGATAAGAATAGGTTTGAAAAATGAATAGAGCAGAAGAAATAAAAAAACGCCGTACCTTTGCCATCATCAGTCACCCGGATGCTGGTAAAACAACGATAACAGAACAACTCCTTAAATTTGGTGGAGCTATCCGAGAGGCCGGAACCGTTAAAGCACGTAAGACAGGTAACTTTGCTAAGTCTGACTGGATGGATATTGAAAAAGAACGGGGGATTTCCGTGACTTCATCTGTGATGCAGTTTGATTATGCTGGCAAGCGCGTGAATATCTTGGATACACCCGGGCACGAGGACTTCTCAGAAGATACTTACCGTACTCTGATGGCCGTTGATGCTGCCGTTATGGTTATTGATAGCGCCAAAGGTATCGAGGCCCAGACGAAAAAACTTTTCCAAGTTGTAAAACGCCGTGGTATCCCTGTATTTACCTTTATTAATAAATTGGACCGTGATGGGCGTGAGCCGCTTGACTTACTGAGCGAATTGGAAGATATCTTGGGAATCGCTTCTGTGCCAATGAACTGGCCAATCGGGATGGGGAAAAACTTCCAAGGGCTCTATGACTTCTACAACAAACGTATCGAAGTTTACCAGCCTGAAAACGGAGAACGTTTCATTGAGTTTGATGAAAACGGCGAGATTGATGCCAGCCATCCCTTGACAAATAACCCTTTCTACGCACAGGCTATGGAGGATGCAGAACTTTTACTCGATGCAGGTAATGAATTTGATGAGAAGAAAGTTCTTGCAGGTCAGCTCACGCCAGTGTTTTTCGGCTCAGCTTTAACAGACTTTGGCGTTGAAACTTTCCTGGATACTTTCTTGGCCTACGCGCCCGAGCCAAATGGCCACAAAACAGTAGAGGGTGAAATCATCGATCCCCTGCGCGAGGAGTTCTCGGGCTTTGTCTTCAAAATTCAAGCCAATATGGACATTCGCCACCGTGACCGTATCGCTTTTGTTCGTATCGTTTCTGGCGAATTTGAACGCGGGATGGGCGTGAAGCTCCTTCGTACAGGCAAACAGGTCAAGCTTTCAAATGTTACTCAGTTTATGGCAGAATCCCGTGAAAATGTTGAAAATGCTGTGGCAGGTGATATCATCGGGGTTTACGATACAGGAACTTACCAAGTCGGGGATACACTGACGACAGGTAAACTCAAAACGCCTTTTGAGCCCTTGCCAACCTTTACTCCGGAACTCTTTATGCGTGTGACTGCAAAAAATGTTATGAAGCAAAAATCATTTCAAAAGGGTATCGAACAGTTGGTACAAGAAGGTGCAATCCAGCTCTATAAAACCTACACGACAGGAGAAATCATGCTTGGTGCGGTTGGGCAGTTGCAGTTTGAAGTTTTCAAACATCGTATGGAGAATGAGTACAACTCAGAAATTATCATGACACCACTGGGAAGTAAAACAGTACGTTGGATTAAGCCAGAAGACTTGGATGAGAAGATGTCATCAAGTCGAAATATCTTGGCTAGAGACCGCTTTGATCATCCACTCTTCCTCTTTGAAAACGACTTTGCCATGCGCTGGTTCAAAGATAAATACCCCGATGTGGAATTGATGGAGCAGTTTTCTGTTTGAGACTTTTCCGGTTCTGTATAATCTGTGGTGGT
>NZ_DKXK01000006.1:0-28974 GCF_002492185.1 Lactococcus sp. UBA7128 | reverse complement strand
ATGAAATGAGTGTTTGATGAGAAATAGTCGATGGAGGAATTTTTACAGCACCTCATTTTTATTATTCCCCTTTTCTAGAATAATGGTATCGGAGCTTCAACAAAAAAGAAGTTCTCTTTGGAACTTCTTATTAAATTAAACGCTGACATTTGTCAAGTGTTTTTCAAATAAAATAAAGAAAAGCCAGCACGCTTTTCTTCAAATTTTAACCATAATGCTAAAAAGAGACCACGATATGGAAACTTAAAATATCTAGCTCTCTAGATTTAAAACTCAAACAATCTCCCAACCTTTGTTCAGCAAGCTATATTTTAACTGTTTGTTCGCAAAAAAAGCATAAATAAAGGTTAAACCTCCCAATGAAGGCAAAGAAACTTCCCACATTTGCCCCGTCAACATGAAACTAATAAAACTAACTATCGTAACTCCAAGGAACATATAACCAATAACTCTCCACTCGCCCCTAAACATCAATGCCCAAATGCCAAAGAAAAATACGGTCCATGAAAAACCTTGTTTAACTATGCGCGTAGCACCTGTACTGGTGTTTTTTAATGTAATGTGAGTCATACTTATCTCCTCATCTTTCTCTTTGTTCTTTAATTTAAAATTCAAAAACCTTGCCCCAGTGTAAAAACTCCTCTTGGTCTTTTCTTCCAGTTCTCCTCTTGTTAATCTACTGTCTTCATATCAACGCTTCGAACAAATTCATATTACTTTCTCTGCGAGGTTCACTTTTATATCACGCATTTCCATTTTTTCACGATTTTTAATGCCTGATACGAAAAGAACTATGCAAATCCTATGCTATTTAAAACACTAGATTCAGCTGAATTAAATGGTGCTGTAAAAAATAAAATAAGAAACAGCGCTAAAATATAGCTAAACACCTCTCTCAGTTTTATAATATATTGACTTCATTTAATCTATTTTTTCAACGAACAACGGTTCTCTGGACTTGACTAAAAACATTGATTCGCACTTCTTCTCCGATTTCCATTGTTCCTTTTAGTTGAGCTTTGACATTAGTCACTTTACTTTTTTGTCATTTACTTCTGTAATGTTCTCTAGCTAAATACGACAAAAGAAGAATCCCAATAATCATTGAAATTCCCCAGCTCGTCCACTCTGCTGAATCTGAATGCTGTAAAAATGGTACGTAGGCCAGCAACAGCTTTTTAATTCCTAGGTTAACAGCTACGATAACTGCATAAGAAATGACACCTTGACAAAACCACTTCACGTCTTTCCTCCTTCCATAAATTTCTTCATAAGTATTTAAATCTATTTAGCGAATAAGGTAGCCAAAATGTAGAAAATGTAGATGTGTGCTGGATAAAAGATATAAAAGAAATTTTTCATCCCTTTACCCTTTTTCCCATCGTACAGTGCCATCGGTATCGCTGCAAACACCATCATCCACTGAATGCCCCTAGTTTCTAAAAGAAACAGCCCCATTGAAAGTAAGACGAGGCATAAGATTTGAATCCAACGTTTTTCTCTAAAAATATAGAATAAAAGCCCTAAAATAACCACCATAAAGCCGCCTTCAACCATCAAAATGTTAGGAACGAGTAGGAACAGCTGTATCAACCAAGTTGGTGTATTCTCATTTAATATCAAAACTTGTAAAAGGGCAGGTAAAATAGGGAGCAAAGTAATGACAATGCCTTTTAAAATCTTCTTGGCTTTCAATAAATCCCAAGCATACATGTAAACCGTTGTCATGAAGAAAGTTGAAAAAGCATTATTAATAAGCGTAATGTCTGGATTGCGCAGCAAATAAACGTTGAGCAAAATATTTCCTGCCCCCATCAAGAGAGAGGCAATCAAGAGTCGGGTCATGAGTTTTTTCTTGCTTCTCGTATAGAAAAAGCTTTCGGCCATTAAAAACAAGAAGATGGGAAAAACAGGTCGTCCCAGCATATTGAAGAACTGTGGTACGTCAGCAGTATTCCACATCTGAAAGATATGGTCAAAAATCATCAAGACAACTGCAAAAAGTTTGAGATTTGTCCCATTGAAAATACTGTTTTTTGTTTGAATTTCTTGCAAAATTTTTCTCCTTTATAAGCTTAATAACCTTGCTTTTTTCCAAAAGATGAGAGCTTTTTCCTCTTTCTTATAAAGACTTTCTCCTTGAGCAGCAGACAAACAAGAACTTAAGATTGAAAAAGGAAGTCAGTTCTTGTTTGTCTATTGTTCAAAGCTAGCCAGCAGAGAAGATAGAAAAAGGCTCCATTGATAATTCTTCCCCTATTTTAGACGCATAATACGCTATTGAAGATGAAAATTGGTGCCAAAAGCACTCCAGATCAGATCAGGTCACATTACTTTTGCCAACTTTTTTCTTAATCTTTTGTTAATATTATTCTTTTCAAAGCATTCTTATTAATACATTTATTATTTTCGTATTATTATTGTATAATTATTATGCGACTTTGACAATTTACATTTGAACTACATTTGTAAACCTTAATAAATTATTCCTTTTTGAATGTCAAAAATAAATAGACAAAATGGAGGACTACAACAGTGCTTTCTGAAACTGCACAAGCCATTATCAATCACACAATAGAGCTTTTAGAAACCAAACCTATAACATCTATTTCAATTGTAGAAATCACGTCTTCGATCCAAATCAGTCGTGTAACCTTTTATAAGTATTTTAGAAATATAAGGGATGTACTTGATGTCTTGGTTGAAGAACTGCTGCTTGGGTTCAGCCAAAAGCTTCAAGAAAAGAACACCCATTTACTTGACTTTGTGAACATGAACAGCTCTTCTGCAATAAAAGCTACCCTGTACGACAATGCTCTAGGCGTCGATAAATATTTCTATGCAAACCGCAAATACATCAAGGGCTTACTCTTCAAAAATAGCGGAATTGATTTTATCTCAATGCTACAAGCGGTGTACTACAATCATTTCCATGTTGCGATTGAAAATGTCCTGTCTATGTACGATAAGAAACTCATCTCAAGATATGTGAACTTTATGGCTTCTGGTGTTACAGCCATTTGGCAAGAATGGTTTGTCAATAATTTTGATTTATCTGTTGAAACGATAACAAATGACCGCTTAGATATGCTTGCTCCGTCGCTCACGGCACTTTACACGAGAAAATAAAAGGAAGGTCTTTATAAAACTCTTGCTAAAGCAAATCAGAAGACAGCTAAAAACGGAGAGAGTGAGCAAAAATAACCTGAACATAAGAGAGAAAGAAACTTATTTTATCCAAAGAAAAAACGCTCAGAGATGCGTTTCATTGCGCATCTTAAGCGTTTTTTCTTTAAGAATTTATCTATTTTCGTAGGCTTTCACAGTTTCTAAGAAAGCTTTACCATATTTTTTCAGTTTTACTTGTCCCACACCAGAGACTTTTAAAAATTCTTCTTCTCCCTGAGGCATGATTCGTGCCATATCTTTCAGTGAAGCATCTGAAAAAATCATGAAAGGTGGAACGCCTTCTTCTTTGGCAAGCTCAAGACGTAGTGTACGCAAGTCTTCAAACAGTTCTGCATTAAAGGATAATTCTGATGCTGTCGTCTTTTTCTCTGGACTCAAAGCTGCACGGCGCCAAACTCTTTCTCTACCCTGCAGCACGTCTATACCGCGCTTCGAAACCCCGAGTAAGGGATATTTCCCCGCAGAAACTACCAGATAGCCTTCCCCAGTCAAAAAGTCAATCAATTCTCCAATCGCTTTTTGAGAATAGTCTTTCATAATGCCAAAAGTAGAGAGTTTTTCAAAGTTCCAGCGGGCTAAATTTTTATTTTTAGAACCAACCAATACTTGTGCTACTGCTGTCTTCCCAAAGCGCTGCTCCATGCGAACTACACAGGACAGCACTTTTTGGGTTTCCAAGGTAACATCCGTACGCTCACGATCATCCAAACAATTCGAGCACTTGTGACAGTCCTCACCCTTATCACCAAAATACTGCAAAATATAGCCTTGCAAGCAAGTTTCTGAACTCGCATAAGCCTGCATCTGTCTGAGCTTTTCGTACTCTTGTTCCTTGTGCTGCTCACTTCCCTCACCTTGTTCGATGAGAAAGTTGCGCAAACGCACATCATTAGGTGAAAACAAAAGAACAGCATCCGAATCTAAACCGTCACGCCCCGCACGACCAGCCTCCTGATAATAAGCTTCAATCGTTGCAGGCATCCCATAATGAATCACAAAGCGAACATTACTCTTATTGATTCCCATGCCGAAAGCATTTGTTGCGACCATAATCGGAACAGCATCGTAAAGAAAATCCTCTTGGTTTTTCTGCCGTTCCCTTTCAGATAGCCCTGCGTGATAACGTTTTGCTGGAAAATGGTTACGGTTGAGCCATTCCGTAACTTCTTCCACCTCCTTGCGTGTGTTGGCATAAATAATGCCTGATTCATCTTGATGCTCCTTTAAATAGGACTTTAAAAAATCCCGTTTATCCTTGCCTTTCACTACTTCAAAGCGAAGATTTTCTCGTAAAAATCCAGTTTTTACAGTACTTTCTGCTGATATATGCAAAAGTTCTTGAATATCCTGTGAAACACGAGGAGTCGCTGTAGCTGTCAGAGCCAATATCGTCGGTGAAGTTGGCAAATCAGATAAACGCTCAGCAAAAGTAACATAAGAGGGCCTAAAGTCATGCCCCCACTGGGAAATACAATGTGCTTCATCGATAGCTACTAAATCAATGGGCAAGTGCTGTAAAAAGGAATTAAAAGACTCCAGTTCAAAACGCTCCGGTGCAACAAATAAAATCTTAACTTGGCCGCTTTCAACCTGTTGCATCCGAAAGTGTACCTCCATCTCATCCACAGTTGAGTTGATAAAAGTAGCAGGGATATTGGCGATATTGAGCTGGTCTACTTGATCTTTCATGAGAGAAATCAAAGGGGAAACGACCAAAGTTATCCCCTCTTGTAAAAGTGCTGGAAGCTGATAACAAATCGACTTTCCAGCCCCCGTTGGTAAGATACCGAGTGTATCTGTCCCTTGTAAGACTTGTTCTATAATTTGCTTTTGCCCTTGGCGGAAACTTTCGTAACCGAAAAATTCTTTGAGTTTTTCTTCTAAATTCATCTTTTTTTATTATAGCAAAATATGATGCACTGTGTTGCTGGTGAAAAAATAAACAATCATTCTGATGTGCTGGTTTGGCGAAGAATTGTATTAGCTATTGACTTTTAACTTGCTTGACTGATAATTGACAAATGCCACGATAAGAGAACGTAACCCAATCCAGCATGGCCATATGCAACTCAAATCTGCCGCGAATTGACTATAACGTGAACAGCTTCAAAAATAACCTCTATCAATCTTTAATTGCTCTCATCTACACATCGTACTTAAAAAAGTCAAAAACTCCTGACCAAGCAGGAGCTTCTGAAGTAAATAACCGCACTACTAATAACAGGCTTTTTCCAAAAATTTGCTTAATGTGTACGATTATAAAGGACACTTGAGATAAAGGAAAGCACAATAATCAAACCGCCAAGTAATCCAGTTACCGCTTCACCTATTTCCCAACGAATACTTGCTAAAATAAGAATAGCCAAGGTCAATATTGCCCAATGTGCCCCGTGTTCTAAATATACTAACTCATTAAGTGTTCCTTTTTCAACCAAATAAAGTGTAAGAGAGCGGACAAACATTGCCCCTATGACACCCAAACCCAGCAAAATAATAATTGGATCAGAAGTGATTGCAAAAGCACCAATCACACCATCAAAACTAAAAGAAGCATCAATAACTTCCAAGTACATGAAAAGCGAGAAGGCTGCACGACCAACTGCATACGTCGCTTCTCCTGTTGCATGCTTTGGCAAGTGCTCTGTCATCATCTCTCCAAAGCCATTAACCAGCATAAAAGTCACAATACCTAAAATCCCTGAAAAAAGAATCGCATGTGCATCAGCAGCAACAAATTCTGCTGTTAAAAGGAGAATAATCAGAGAAATAATAGCATTGGCTGCCGGAAAATGTCCAATTTGTTGTAAGAGTTTTTCAGGCAATTTCAACCACGTATGTGCTCTTTTGTCAAAGAAAAATCCCAAGGCTAGCATCAACAAAAACATTCCGCCAAAAGCGGCAATAGTGGGATGAGCATGATGCAATATATAACCATATGTCCCTGGAATCGATGAATCCCCTTTTTCCAAAGCTAAGCGCATCGCACTCACCGGATCCAAGTGAGCCGATACCCCCACAATCAAAAGCGGAAAAATCAAACGCATCCCCACTACAGCAATTAAAATTCCCACCGTTAGAAATATTTTACGCCAGGCAAGGCTCATCCGTTCTAAAATTCTTGCATTGACTATGGCGTTATCCATTGAAAGTGAAATTTCCAATACTGCAAGAATGGCTGTAATCATAAGACCGTCCCAGCCTGCATAAATATAGGCAGCAACCAACGCAATAATACTAACAATAAACGAGCTTCTAAAAATTTTCATAAATCCCTTTTCTAAATGTCCACTTCTACAAGTTGTTTTTCCCCTTTTGTTACAGAAATTTTTCCGCTAAACTGCTCGATTAAATCTTCCAGTACTCGCTCTGTTTCATCCAAATCCACAAAAAGTTTAACGGTCACATCTGATAAGAATTCACTTTCAGAGATTTCTAAACCTTGTTTACTTAAGAAACGCTGCAAGCTGTCAAAATTACTGTAATCCAATTTCAGTATGAGCTCTTCCTGAGTGACAAATTGCACCAAGCCCACTTGATCCAAAGCATGTCCCACACTGCCAGCATAAGCACGTATTAAGCCGCCCGCACCAAGTTTAATTCCGCCAAAGTATCGGGTAACTACAGCGCAGACATTCGTAATTTGTCTTTTTTTCAAAATTTCTAACATGGGAACCCCAGCTGTTCCCGAAGGTTCACCATCATCACTTGAGCGCTGAATTTCCTGTCGATCACCCAAAGCAAAAGCCGAACAATTGTGTGTCGCCTTATAATGTTCTTTTTTTATCTTCGCAATAAAGTCACGCGCTTCTTCTTCAGTATAAACGCGCTTCAAATGGCAAATGAAGCGCGACTTTTTGATTTCTTCTTCTGCACAAAAATCCTTTTTTATAGTAATCGTCATAAATAAATTTTATCAAAATTAGTGAAAACATGCGACTTTTTTCGTCCAAGAAGAATATGAACGAATTATACGGGAGATTGCTCCTCAAAAAAGAATTAAGCGCAGTACCTATTCAGGCTATTCTTTTAGAGGGGATGAAAGAAATTTCAAAAACTAAAGTCAGATGCAGCCGCTGTGGAAAAACCAGTGAGAAGAAAGAAGTACAGTTACCGATTGGGGCTTACTATTGTCCCTACTGTATTCAGATGGGACGTGTTCGCTCCGATGAAAAACTCTACCATCTTCCTCCGGAGCGCTTCCCAGCAGTCTCTTATCTCAGCTGGGAAGGGGACTTGACTCCCTCTCAGCAGTCTATATCCGAACAGCTGGTCCACTTGAACCAAAAGCATGAAACGATACTCGTCCAAGCGGTAACTGGCGCTGGAAAAACAGAGATGATTTATCAAGTCATTAACGAAACACTAAAAAGAGGGGAAGCTGTCGGTTTGACAAGCCCTCGGATTGATGTATGTCTGGAACTTTACCGGCGTTTAAAGAAAGACTTTTCCTGCCCCATCTCACTTTTACACGGGGAAGGAGAAGCCTACCGTCGCTCTCCCCTAGTCATTGCTACAACGCATCAACTCTTACGTTTTCGTCATTCCTTTGACTTACTCATTCTTGATGAGGTTGATGCTTTCCCCTTCCCTGATAATGACATTCTTTCTTTCGCGCTCAACCAAGCGCGAAAACCTTCTTCAACCTTGATTTATCTAACTGCAACAACTACACATGATTTAGAGAGACAAGTAAAATTAGGGCACATCAAAAAATTACAATTGCCGCGGCGTTTTCACGGTTCCCCACTTGTTCTCCCACAATTCTTCTGGCAGAGCAAATTTTACCAAATGATTAAAAAACAAAGAACTACAGGTTTTCCCTTACTTATTTTTGTTCCTGAAATAAGACAAGGTAAAGCACTGACTCAAGATTTAGTAGAAAAATTTCCTAAAGAAACGATTTCTTTTGTTGCCTCAACAAGTACTCAGCGACTAGAAAATGTAGAAAAATTCAGACAGAAGGAAATCTCCATCCTTGTGTCAACAACAATATTGGAGCGCGGTGTTACTTTCCCTAAAGTTGATGTTTTCGTCTATCACAGCCATCATCATAACTTTACCCGGTCAAGTTTAATCCAAATCGCAGGACGTGTTGGACGTAGCCCTCAAAGATCTGATGGGAAGGTTTATTTCTTCCATCTGGGCAAAACCAACTCCATGCTAGAAGCCTATAAAAATATTAGAGCAATGAACCAAGCAGGTGGTTTCTGATGAAGTGCTTACTCTGTCAATCTGATTTCTCTCCTTCGCTTTCCTTTTATCAGCTCTTCCTTCTCCTTCCTCAATCTCCTCGACTCTGTTCCTCTTGTTATTCAAAATTCCACTTCATAAAACCACCTCACTGCAGCCGATGTTTCAAAACTGGAGTAAATGGTATCTGTTCAGATTGCCGCTTCTGGGAAGACGAGGAAGGGATAATCATCAAACACCAAGCAATCTTCACTTACAACGAAGCCATGGAAGATTATTTTAGTCGTTATAAATTTATGGGAGATTATCGTTTACGTAAAGCCTTTAGTCACTACTTTAAGAAAGAAAAAGATTATACCATTGTCCCTGTTCCTATAAGTGAAAAACGCTTGCAAGAAAGAGGTTTTAATCAAGTCGTAGGCTTTATTGATCATCTTCACTTCATGCCCCTTTTGGAAAAAGAAGAGGGTCTTTCGCAGCACACCCTTAGCAGGAATAAAAGACTGCAAAATAAAAACACCTTCACTCTCAAAGCAAAAGTAAAGGTTCCTAACAAAGTTTTACTTATTGATGATGTCTACACTACAGGACGTACTCTACAGCATGCTATAACCGTTCTGAAAGAAGCCGGTGCCCAAGACGTAAGAAGTTTCTCACTTTGTCGCTAACTCTTAGAAAAAGATATTCCAAATTTTAGGTAGAAAGATAAAGGAAGCTACAAGCAAAGCAAAACCAGAGATTACTAAAACAGCTCCAGCAGCCATATCCTTAGCTCTCTTGGCCCGCAAATGAAATTGGTAGTCTGCAGCTAAATCAACAACATTTTCTATAGCCGAGTTCAACAATTCTGCAGTAAAAACCAAAAAAACAGCCAGGAAAAGGAAAAGCCACTCAAACTCTCTAATTTGAAAAACAATACCTGAAATCAAAGCCAATACTGCAGAAAGAGCATGCTTACGCATGTTTCTTTCTTCTTTGAAAGCCGTCCAAATTCCAGTAATTGCAAACTCCATACTGGAGACGATATTGGTATTTTTCCAACGTTTGCGCTCCGAGCTCACAGGAATTTCCCCGTCAGCAAAATCTTCCTTATTAAAAATTTTTACGTCTTTTTCTTTATCTTTTAAGTCCATAAGCAGTCAAAATCTCCTCCTGAAGTCCGAACATTTCCGCTTCTTCTTCTGGAGTATAATGGTCGTAACCATTAATATGTAAGAAGCCGTGGACCACTAACCAACCGTATTCACGCTTAAGAGAATGCCCATACTCTTTTGCTTGCTCTGCTGCCTTATCGATTGAAATGAAGAGCTCACCGATAAAGGGATCCAACTCTGTCATCAATTCTTCTGGAATTTCCATATCCTCGTCAAAGAAAAATTCTTCTTCATCCGGCTTATATTCGAGAGAAATGACATCCGTTGGTGCATCTTTTTCTCTATATTTCAGATTAATTTCTTGTGAACGTGAATTATCAACAAAAGTTACAGCCATTTCCTTAGATTCCGCAAGCTTAATATAGTCTGCCGCAAATTTTAATAGCTTTTCTGTTTGTTCGATAATCTCTTCTGAAACTTGTTCCGTTTCATCAACTAATTCGATATACATTATCTTCCCTATTATTTATTATTACTTTATATGCTTTTGTTCCATCATCTTTTTTGCAAAATTTAAAAGAGCTGCTTGAGTAGAAGGCATAACATCTTTGGGCAACTGCTCAAAAGGAAACCAGCGTGCATCTGTGACTTCACTGGCTTCAAGAAGAATTGCTCCTGAAAATTCATTACTTGTGTAAACAACATCAACGATATGCACTTCATCACCGTTGGGATAGCAGAAATGCTGCTCTTCTCCAGAACATACTGTAAATAATTCCATATCACTCACAGTCAGTCCTATTTCTTCGAACAGTTCACGTCTTGCAGCTTCTTCTGCCGTTTCTCCCGGCTCAATCGAACCACCATGATAAGACCAACAGCCTGTATCTTTACGCTTTTGGAGCAATATCCCTTCATCATTATAAATAATGAGACTCGCACAAGCAATCACAAGTGGTCGGGGACCTAATATTTTGCGCAAGTCAAGAACATAGCCTTCAGACATGTTTGTCTCCTTTTTTCTCATAAGCATTGATAATTTGAGCCACGACAGGATGACGAACGACATCTTTAACTGTAAAATAGACAAAATCAATACTGTTTAAACCAGAAAGTTTTTCCTGCGCATCAATCAAGCCAGATTTTACTTTAGAAGCCAAATCAATCTGTGAGATGTCCCCATTGACAATCATTTTTGAGTTGAACCCCAAGCGCGTGAGGAACATCTTCATCTGCATCGTTGTTGTATTCTGGGCCTCATCCAAGATAACAAAGGCATCGTCTAAAGTACGTCCACGCATGTAAGCTAGAGGTGCAATTTCGATAATTCCACGCTCCATCATCCGTTCGGTTGCATTTTTTCCTAAAATCTGGAATAAAGCATCATAAACAGGACGCAGATAAGGATCTACTTTTTCTTGTAGATCGCCTGGCAAGAAGCCGAGATTTTCACCAGCTTCAACAGCCGGACGTGTCAAGATAATCCGCTTCACTTGTCCATTACGCAATGCTTGAACAGCCATAACAACAGCTAAGAAAGTTTTGCCTGTCCCTGCAGGTCCTATGCCAAACACGACATCGTGATGCTTTACGCTGTCTACATAAAGTTTTTGGCCCACATTTTTTAAGCGGATTGGTGTCCCCACAGCATCTTTCGTCAATTCAATTTCATAAAGTGTGATGAAATTTTCAATATTATCTTCCAACACCATCTTGATTGCAATCATTGCATCTGAACTGTGTACAGGTAATCCCCGTGAAATTAAGACCAGGAGCGCTTGCAGAACCTTACGTGCTTGCTCAGGAGCATTCTCGTTATCCGCAAAAATCTGCACCCTTTCTCCCCTGTAGTTGATATCAACAGCAAGTTGAGATTCTATCAACTGTGCATTTTTATCCTGTGAGCCAAAAAGCAAAACTGCATCTTCGGGGTTTTCCAACTTAAACTCTACGGAATGTTTAGCCAAACAAATACCTTCCTGTTCTTTTATTTATAATCTTTGTCTCATTATATCATATTTCAGAGCTTATACGTGTTCACACCTGCAAATAAAAAATCACTGAGACAAATATCTCAATGATTTTTAGCTTATTTTTTCTCTACATGGGGCAGGTCGATAGATTCCGCTAAAGCAAGAGAAACTATCTGTCCTTTATAGACACTCATGCCAGAGGTAAGAGGAAGGCTTGCGGCCAACGCTTCATCTAAACCTTTATCTGCAATGAGCTTCAAGTATTCTATATTACCTTTAGACATCACTAAAGTTGATGTTCTAGGTGTCGCTCCTGGCATGTTAGGCACTGCATAATGGATAACATCATGTTTTACAAATACGGGGTTTGCATGACTGGTTGCATGTTCAATCGTTTCAACTGTTCCACCCTGGTCAATAGCAATATCCACAATAACTGAACTAGGTTTCATCAACTTAACCATATATTCCTTCACAAGTTTAGGCGGTTTAGCACCAGGTATCAAAATTGTTGAAATAAATACATCTGCTTCTTTGATATGTTCTTCCAAAGCTTCCGTTGTTGACTTAATAATCTGAATGTTTTTTCCTAAATAACGTGCTTCAAGCTCCTGTATACGCTTATCATTCAGCTCCAATATAACAACTGAACAGCCAATACTCAAGGCGATGTCTGCTGCATTCTCGGCAGCCGTTCCACCACCAAATATCACAACATGTCCTGCTTCAATCCCGCTGTCAGGAATACCTGGAAGCAGAATCCCTTGCCCTCCATGCTGTTTCTCCAAGTAATACTGTCCAAGATTAACTGCGCGTCTCCCTGCAATAGCACTTAAAGGTTTCAAAAGAGGAAAAATGCCATCAGCCGCAATATTTTCAGCGGAAAAAGCCGTAATATTCATTTCCATCATCTTCTCTACGCAGGCTTTGTTGGCTGGCAAATGCAAGAAGCCCCAAATGATTTGACCTTGTTTAAGGTATTGGTATTCTTCTTCCAGGGGTTCTTTTACCCGGACAAGAAGTTCTGCTTCCCAAGCCTTGGCACGGTCAACAATCTCAGCACCAGCTTCAATATACTGCTCATTTGAAAAACCAGCTCCTGCACCAGCTTTATTTTCTACAAAAAGTTGATGACCGGCCTCTACCAGAATTTTTACATTTTCTGGTGTCATGCCCACTCTTTCTTCTCCTTGTTTCAGGTCTTTGACAACACCTATAATCATTGTTTTTCCTCCACTTTCTGTATCCACTATAGAGTAAATATAGCATAAATAAAGCGCTTAACTTTGAGAAAGGGAAAAAAACACCCCTTTTTAGAAGAATAAGAAATTTTTGTTTTCTATTCTACAAAATATATTTTTAGTGAAAAGTAAAATGTATTGACGTCTAATACAGTGTAAGGCAAAAAAAGATATTATGTATTGAAAGGAGGAACTGAAACATAGTATCGCAATAATTTATATAGAAAGTAGGAAAACATATGCCAAGCAAAAATCTTAAAAAATTCATCATTACTGCGCTCACTGCTCTTGCACTTTTTTCGGGATCTGGCTTAGCGCAGGCCAATGACGTTCAGAAACCAGCACCCAGAGTCTGGGTGGCTACTGTCGTGCATCAAAGAGTATACACACCACAAGGTATACTTGTTCGGACCTTTTACCGTGAATTGAGGGTTATACGGGGTTACAAACTTCGTGAGATTTATTTTTCTTATGATAAAAAGAGCAAACTCTATTATCGAACCTATATTTACGACACTTACTAAGTGAAGTACACAATGACGAAAGGGAAACATATACTGTTTTCCCTTCGCTCTTTTCATGAGGAAAAAAATATGTTTATACTAAAAAAATTTTTAAGTAACAATAAAAACAAAGTACTTCTCTCCTTATTGTTGATCGGCTTAATTCTCCAGTTCATTGCCTTTGAAACCGTGGGAACCAATCTTCCTACTAACATAAATCAAAAAGTTATCACGCAAGAAAACATCCATTTTAATGAAAAAAATATTAAAGAGACCGAAATTCTTATTGAATCTGAAAATCCTCCAGAAAATGTCCAAGAAATTTTAGTCGAATTGCAAGAAGATTTAAAATTAAATAAAGAAAAGCTCCATGCATTGGAAAAAAACAATTACAAGGAGTTCTGGCGTTTAGAGAACCTTCACAACGAAAAGACGCTAAAAAAATTGGAGGAAGCTGAAAAGAAAGGCGAAGAGTCTTCTCTTGTTGGAGGACATGAGCATATCAAATCAATGTCAAAGTGGTATCACCAAGTTCTAAACAGTGGGCAAGACTTTACCCAAGCTCCAGGACTCAATCCCTCAGGCCTAGGCGCTGCCCAATATATTTTGATTGGCTTAGGAGGACTTTATGGTTTAATCCTGCTGACTTTCATCTGTGGGGACACCTTAGCGATGGAAATGCCTAATGGTTTGCGTTATTACCACCTGATGAAAAAGGATAAAAAAGTGCTACATTTCCAGCATCTGTTTATCCCTGCTGGTTTTGTGCTCCTGCTTATTCTTTTTGCCTTGCTGGTTTTTGCGCTCTTCGCTGGACTCCAGTTTGGCATGGGCTCTTGGAACTTTCCTGACTTTGTCGTTGGGGCAACTTATGATTTATTTCAGGGCGAGGAGTTGCTCTGGCGCCTGCTCTATCTACTTCTGGCCATCCTCTTTATTACAAGTTTAGGACAGCTCCTCTCACAGTTTATCAGAAAAGCTTACATTCCTTCAGCGATTATCGCTTTACTGCTAGTCACTTATTCTGTTATCCATACGCATGAAGTGATGAAGACAATCATCAAATGGATTCCTTTGACCTACTTAGATATCAACACCGTCCTTCAGTTTTCAAATGGTGAAAATTCGTGGCCAACTTCTGGAGACTTTCTCTTTGGTAGGAATTCACTTGGGATTGGTGCTCTTGTTCTTCTCTCTTGTACCATTATTTTCTACAGCACAAGCCACTTCCTTTTTACAAAGTATATTTATAGAAAGGCATAATATATTATGAAACTTGCAATAAACAACTTGACAACTCACACACTCAGTAACGTTTGCTTAACCCTTGATAGACCTGGTCTTTATGGCATCATCGGTCGAAATGGAACAGGAAAGTCTACCCTTTTTACTGCAATCAATGATGAGATGAACTTTGAGGGAGAGATTCTTATCTCTGATGGTTGGCATCAAGGAAGAGTTTCCTATGTGGCGACACTTGATATTTTTGATAGCAATCTCAAAGCAGCGGACTATATTAAAGTTTTGAGAGGAAAGGAGTGGGAACATGCCCAAAAATATATGCCCTTGTTTTCCGCTTCACGTTTCTTTGAAAAGCCGATAAAAAAATATTCTCTAGGTATGAAAGAAATACTGGCCTTTATTTATACGGTCAGTCTTGAAGCAGATGTTATCATCGTCGATGAACTGATGAATGGACTTGACAATGCAATGCGTGCCAAAGCATTTCAAATCTTAAAAGAGCTTTCTGAAACAAAAATTATCTTGCTTACTTCACACATCTTAGAAGAAGTTGAAAGATATTGCGATAAGGTTTATTTTCTTTCAAAATATGGCTTTGATGATGTCCTAGACTTTAAGGAAGCACAAAAATTAATCCGTGAAACACAAGTGTTTATGTAAAGAAAAGACATGAATCTGCCCATTAAGAAAGGCCTTCCCTCATTGTCTTTTCTTTTATATTTACAAAAAAAGCCTCTCCGAAGAGAGACTCGTTTACCATTATTTAGCTACTGCTGGGTAAACTGAAACGTGTTTTTTACCACGTTTCATTTCAAATTTAACGTGTCCTTCGATTTTAGCGAAGAGAGTATCATCGCCACCACGACCAACGTTAGCACCTGGATGGATATGTGTACCACGTTGGCGGAAAAGGATTGAACCGCCGCTTACAAGTTCACCGTCAGATGCTTTAGCACCAAGACGTTTAGCTTGTGAGTCACGACCATTGGAAGTAGAACCCCCACCTTTTTTGTGGGCGAAGAGTTGCAGATTAAGTTCAAGCATTATATTGCCCTCCATTTTCAATTTTAAGTGTAATATATTGGCTATAATTTTTAGATACTTCTCGCATAGCATTTTCAAATGCTTGGAGCAGTGTCTGAGCCAACTCGCCTTGTCTTTCAGGAGTACTCAAAGGTATTTCAACATAAAGATAACCATCTTCCATATTGGCAATGGGTTTAATCTTTGCCATTTCATAGAGATTGTTTGCTGTTGTAATTGACAAGACACTGACAGCTGCACAGACCACATCATGGCCATATTCACCTGATTCAGCGTGCCCCGAGATTTCATAGGAAACTATTTTATCCCGCTTTGTCCTGATAACTGCTTCAATCATGCCTTAAGCGTTGATTGATTTGATGACAACCTTAGTATAAGGTTGACGGTGACCTTGTTTACGGTGTGAGTGCTTTTTAGGTTTGTATTGGAAAGTAACAACTTTCTTTTGTTTACCATGTTTTTCAACTTCACCGACAACTGTCGCACCTGAAACGAGTGGAGCACCAACTTTAGTAGTAGCACCGCCGACAAGAACAACTTCATCAAAAGTTACAGTCTGACCTGCTTCAACGTTAAGTTTTTCAACGTAGATGACTTGTCCTTCTTCAACTTTAACTTGTTTACCACCAGTTTTGATGATTGCGTAGTTTGACATTGTGATTCCTCCTTGTTAGATTTTCTGCCGTTAAACGGCTGTAAGACTCGCCTTGGACCGTGAGCTTATGCTACTTGAACGATACCTCGTGCGGTTGTACTTTATGGGAGACCACAAAGACAACTACATAAGTATAACAGAAATACCTCTTAATTTCAAGAGGTACGACAAAGGTAATTTTATCTCTGTATTTTGCCAAATTCAAAGAGAGGACAAAATCTGTTACATGTTTCAAAACTACTTTCAGTTGATAAAAAAATAGTCCATAATTTAAAGCTATAAACACGTTTTATTTAGGCACAATAGTAGTCAGACCTTTGCGATAAACTTTAATATCCAGTGGAAGCGGAGAACTCTTATCTCCGTCAATTCTTGAATAAGGAACATCTTTCGTTTTATTTGACTGTATACCTATTTCTAAATGATCGGTATCAAAATAAGTAATGTCCATAAAATCCTCCACTTTGCCCTTACGTAGCTTATTTAAGTGGAATAAAATTTTGAAAAGATGAATTTCCTTCAAGGAATAAACTCGGATAAGGCCATCGTCCACCTTAGCATCCAGCGAAAGTGCTTGCCTTCCACCGATGGTATCCGTCATCGTGATGAGCAATAATTTTGTTTTTAAAGCTTTTGTTTTACCATTATATTTGAGTTCGATATGATAACTTTTATTATGACGAATAACTTTGTAGGCATCCTTCAGATAGGCAAAAGGTCCAAACTTTTTCTTTTCAGTGCTGCTCACATTCTGAGCTATGTCTGCCAAAATACCCAAGGTTAAGCTTGAAATCATGTACTCATCATTCACCTTGGCTATATCAAATTTTTGCCTCCTACCATGTTTTAGATTTCCAAGTGCAGCTTCTATGTTTTGAGGGATACGAAGGGATTTGGAAAGATTGTTCACTGTCCCGTTTGGTATAATTCCTAAAATTGAATCTCCGCCAGCTTCAAACACTCCACCACAAATTTTGTTAATCGTGCCATCACCTCCCAGAGCTATTATCAAATCTGTCTTTTCTTGCCCTGCTTTTTTGGCTAAACGAACAGCCTCTTCTGGACTTTCTGGATTCACAAACTCCAACTGAAAATCTTGATTTTCCTTTTTAGCAAAAAACTGCCTGATTGTATTTAAAACTTCTTCTTCATCATTATTTCCAGAAGCTTGATTGTAAAACACTTTTACTTTTTTCATATTCTCCTCTATTCACTTTATATAAAAATAACTTTTTCTCTTTTGTAAGGGCACAAATAAAACATTTTATTTCATTCCTGTTAAACGTCTTTCTCTTTCGCAATATCAACAAGATAGATTACCCGAGTATTGAACAGTATTCTTACAAGATTATTTATTAAAAGCATGATCCAAGCAAATGATAAACTAAAGGAAAGAATTTCAAAGGCTGTGAGATTAAGATAATGTAAGGGATGCCATAAGAAATAGCCAAGGGCAATCAAGGAAGCGAGACCATAAGAAATACGGTACATATTTTTATCCAAATCCGGCAAAAACCAACGTATACCGAGGATAGATAAGCTCATAAAGAAGACAATTAATTGTGCAGCGACATCGTGCATAATATGCGCCAATCCTGTACCGTTGTTCGGAATTAAGCCAACCAACGCAATAGATATCGCACACAAAGTCAGTAAAATTTGGAGAACCATAAAGCGTATCCGCTTTCCTAACTTCTCACGAATTAATACAAAAATATAATCAAACAAGGCAATCATCAAAGCAGCCGATACCACCAAAGTCATATTAAATTGCAAGCTCGTGTTTGACTCACTGGTCCCTAATAAGCTAAAGTTTTTTCGCCACCAATACTGGTTGTTATTAGCTGCCATACTTGCTACCAGCCCACCAACAGATACCATGATAAGCATATTAATCATCATTTGTATAGAAAACGTGTCCACAACAAAGATAAGCAGGTAATTCAAAATCGCTGAAAAAATAGCAAAGATCAAGACTGATGTCAACACATCAAAACTTAAGCCATAGAACAGCTGATTTAAAAACCAAAATAGAGCAATTAATGCTAATGTTACAATAATAAAGACTGAAAGAATAACGGAAAGAAAAGTTCGCCAGTACACTCGTGGACGCATTATATGATAAAGCTCTTTACGCTTCTTAATAAATGCAGTAATAAAAGATGTCAAGGCAACAGCATTAGCAATAACTAAAACTCCCGTAGAAATCGATTCAGTACCTGAAAGATAAATCTGATCTAGGCCCATCACTTGACTAACAATAAAAAAGAGAAGCGTACTGATTGCCGTTGGTATCAGAAAGACTCGGGCTGCATCTTCTTTTTTATTTGGTGTCTTTGCACGTATGGTAAAGCTGTTTTTATTGTTTTTAACAACTTCAATTTCTTTTTCTCTTGCTAAATCTAACTGCTCATAAAGTTCCTTAGGGAGAAGTATTTTTTTCATATCAACTCCTTTTCCAATCAATTCTCATGCGGTACTCCCCGATGGGAATATCATTCTGACTTAGGCGATATTTCAACTTCACATGGTTTAATCCCTCATCCATATGAAAGCCATCTGTCACAATTTCTAAGCGCCCTAACCCCTCATAGATTGTGTGTGTGGACATTTCTTTATGAAAACGCATGACTACCGGCTTTTCAGCATAGCGTGTCATACTTAACTCTTTTTCATCAAATTTTATTAGCACTTTTTCTTCTTCAGCATTTTTATAATACAATGCAATTTTACTTCCTAATTTTTTAACTTCTCCATCAAAAGTTTCACGAATAAATTCTTCTTGTCCATCAATAATAATGCGATTCCGAATAATAATTTCCATAAATGTTATTTTACTATAACTTGCATTATTAGTAAAATAGCAATTTGCAGTAAATTCCGTTATAATTAAATTATAGTAATGCAAGAGTTTTCACCCAGATATTGACTGCTTTTGGTAACTCTTGTTTGAAAAAATTGCTTTAAAATCAATGGCTTCCACAAAAAACTTTACTTACAAATGCAAAGGAGGTTTTTATGGCTCATCTCGAAAAAGTCTTTCGTGATCCTGTCCATGACTATATTCACGTAGAAAACCAAATTATATATGACTTAATCAACACTGCGGAATTCCAACGTCTGCGCCGTATCAAACAACTTGGAACATCTTCATATACTTTTCACGGTGCTGAACACAGTCGTTTTTCTCACTGCATGGGTGTTTATCACATTGCAAAAACTATAACAGACTGGTTCACAAAGAGCTACCCAGAAACGTGGAATCCTGAGGAAAATCTCGTTACCCAATGTGCTGCTTTATTACATGATGTAGGGCACGGCGCTTATTCGCATACTTTTGAAAGTCTTTTTGCTACAGATCATGAAGCGATGACCCGGGAAATTATTACCGCACCCTCTACTGAAATTAACGCTGTATTACGCAAGGTAGGGCCCGACTTTCCTGAACAAGTTGCTTCTGTTATTTCACATGACTATCCAAACCCTCAGGTTGTCCAACTTATCTCTAGTCAAATTGATGCTGACCGAATGGATTATCTTTTAAGGGATGCTTATTATACTGGCGCAGTTTATGGACAGTTTGATCTGACAAGAATCTTGCGTGTTATTGCTCCTCATGAGGATGGAATAGTTTTTAGAGTTTCTGGTATGCATGCCGTTGAAGACTATATCGTCAGTCGTTACCAAATGTATATGCAAGTTTATTTTCACCCTGCCAGTCGTTCAATGGAGGTTATCTTGCAGAACTTGCTTCAAAGAGCAAAGGTTTTATACCAGTTAGATCAAGAATATTTTGCTCAAACAAGTCCAGGACTGGTACCTTTCTTTGAAAATAGACAGAGCTTACATCACTATCTTTCTCTAGATGATGGGGTAATGAATACTTATTTCCAATCTTGGATGTCTAACGCAGACGATACCTTGTCTCAGCTTGCCAGCATGTACATCAATCGCCATTTGCTCAAATCAATGGAATTTACCCAAGATCAAGAACAACAACTTGATCTCTTTAGCTCAGAGGCTCCTCTTTTGGATCAGCTGCGAGAACTTGTTGAAAAAGAAGGATTTGATCCGCATTATTTTACAGGTACACATAACAACTTTGACTTGCCTTATGACTTCTATCGTCCAAATTCTAACAAACCACGCACTCAAATTGAAATATTACAGAAAGATGGCAGCTTGACTGAACTTTCCGAAGTATCACCTATCGTTGCTAGTCTTGCTGGTACAATTCACGGAAACAGTCGCTTTTATTTTCCGAAAGTCATGCTGAAAAATCCTGAATTTAACCAATTGATCCGTACAAATCTTTAAATCAAATTAGAAAAGAGAAAAAACAAATGATTAAACTTATTGCTATTGACATCGACGGTACTTTGTTGGACCCTGACCGTAAAATTACACCTGAAGTTAAGCAAGCGATTGCTGATGCAAAGGCCGCTGGAGTAAAAGTTGTTATCACCACAGGCCGTCCACTCATGGGTGTTCAGAATATTCTTGAAGAACTTGAATTGACAGACTACAGTGACTATGTCATTACCTATAATGGTGCCCTAGTCCAGCGTGCAACGGGGGAAGAATTTATCATGGAAACTTTGGAAGCTGAGGACGTCTTGGATATCGATGCCGCGGCACGCAAGATTGGTGTCCATATGCATGCTATTACGAAAAAAGGGATTTATACAAGTAATCGTGATATCGGAAAATACACTGTGCACGAAGCATCATTAGTCAACATGCCTCTTTACTTCCGTCAACCTGAAGAGATTGCTGCGCTTGAAATTGCTAAGGTGATGATGATTGATGAACCTGATATTTTAGATAATGCCATTGCTTACTTGCCTTTTGAGTTTTTTGAACGTTATAACATGGTGAAGTCAACACCTTTCTATTTAGAATTTATGAATAAAAAGGCGAGCAAGGGGAATGCCGTCTTGCATTTAGCCAAGAAGCTTTTCCTAGATGTTGATGAGCTCATGGCTATTGGAGATCAAGAAAACGACCGTTCTATGCTTGAAGCTGTGGGAAATCCTGTTGTTATGGAGAATGGTAAGGAGGAACTGAAAAAAATCGCCAAATATGTCACTAAGTCTAACGCCGAGTCTGGTGTGGCCCATGCGATTAATGAATGGGTTTTGAAAGACTACAAGTGAGCTCCTTGAAGAAGCTTTATGTGGACCAATACCTCTGGTAATATTGGGAGCACTGTTCAGAGTGGTCCTTGGTGAAAAGAATAGTCCCAATATTTTGCAGTAAGAAAAAACGCCTAAGCCATTAAAATGTGGTTAAGCGTTTTTGTTTTGCTGTTTTACCTAAAATCAGTTTCTTGCTGCCTATATAACTCTTTGCTTTTAGCCCCTTCTTTTAGTAAAAAAAGTTGGGTCGGCTGCACGTTCTCTTATCAGCACCTTTATCTTTTCATCTGGCAGGTGGAGTTCTTCCGCACAGCTTTGTGAACAACAGCCCTCAAAGCGCTCTGCACAGTTTGAACACTGAATAAACAAGCGATGACAAGCTTTATTTTTACAGTTTGTATGTCTGTCGCAAGCTTCACCACATTGAGGACATGTCGAAAGAATATCATCCGTGATACGTTCTCCCATACGTTCATCAAAGACAAAATTTTTGCCAATAAATTCAATCGGGAGATTCTGCTCTTTTGCTTTGCGTGTATATTCAATAATGCCGCCCTCAATGTGGTAAACATTTTCAAAGCCCTTGTGCTTCATAAAAGCACTGGCTTTTTCACATCGAATACCACCCGTACAGTACATTACAATATTTTTATCTTTGTCCTCTTTCAACATGTCGACAGCCATGGGCAATTGTTCCCGAAACGTTGCAGATGGAACCTCCAATGCATCCTTAAAATGCCCCACTTCATACTCATAATGATTGCGCATGTCCACAAATATTGTGTCTTCTTTTCCAAGCATTTCGTTAACTTCTTCTGCCTTAAGATAATGCCCTACATCTGAAGGATCAAATGTCGGATCGTCAATACCGTCTGCAACGATTTTGTCGCGAACCTTCATTCGCAGTACCCAGAAGGATTGTCTATCGTCAGCAATTGCATAATTAAGACGAATCCCATCCAATTCAGGCGCAGCTTGATAAAGTATGGTCTTGAAAGCCTCTAAATTTGCAGTTGGTAGGCTGATTTGAGCATTGATTCCTTCAGCAGCGATATAAATACGCCCGAAAACTTTCAATTCCTCAAATTTTTTATACAAATCATCACGAAATTGTTGAGGGGCACTGATATTAAAATATTTATAAAAAGAAAGCGTGGTGCGAGGCTCTGTTTCAGCTGCCAAACGCTCTTTTAATTCTTTATTTGAAATTTTATTGTGTAAGATAGTCATGTTCCTATAGTAGCATAGCTCCATTTTCTTTTTAAGCAATGCGCTTGTTTTTTAATGAACAAAGTTTGTTTTAAGTCAAATACCGCTCAACGGACTTTTTCTTGCTGCCCCTATCAGAACAAAATTGGCTAGAAACCATAATAAAAAAACTCCTCTTACGAAAGAGTAGTTCCATTTTCTTCTTTATCAGCAAGCTCCTCTAGCTTTCGCATGCGACTCATCAGCTGTCTTTCTCCCAGCAAAATAATGAGTAAAAGCAAGCCCCATCCTGCCAATATACCAGCTGTTCGCATCAATCCATCCCCATGATAAGTTAAAAAGGCACGCCCAGGACGATTATTATCCACATAAACTTTTATTTTATCATCTATCGTTCCAAGTTTCCTAAAATAAGTGTCCAAAGGGCGTACTTGATATTCTATACCCTCAAAGGTATAATTGACCTCTTTAAAACCCTCATCACCTCGGACAATAATGCCACTTACTTCTGTTTTTATAACATTTTTGTTGGCCATATGAACCCCAGTAAAAACGAGAGCGCCTGAGAGCAATGCTAAACCAACAACGAATAAGAGAATTCTTGAAATCCCTTGAAATATTTTTACTGTATTCTTCATATACAACCTATGTAATTTCTAATAATAATTTTAGTCTCTTCCATTATATCAAAATTATCATTAGGACTCTAGGCTGACCTTTATTTTATTATGACAACCTTATGAACGTAATTTTATATAAAAATGAGATATTTTAACGGAATAGAGTAGGTTCTGCACAGCATTTGGGACGAAATCACTGGAAAATCAGCTCTTTTTCATTGCTTTTTTGTCATTTTTCTGCCCTCAAAATTCAAAGTGGGCTAAATGTTCAGCAGGATAGTCTTTCATTAACTAATGAAAACGTTAGCATTGGTGCAGCGGTTAAATTTTCAGTTGGGACGATTAGAACTTGTCTTGCGCTTCTGTTATAATTTAACTATGAAAAAATTAGCACTGCTTTCAGATTTGCATTTAGATGTTAATGAATTTACAGATACTGAAATCAAGGTTTTAGTTGATACTTTACAGAGTCAGGATGTAACAGATTTGCACTTTGCAGGCGATATGTCCAATGACTATAAAAAAATCACCAAGCCCTTTTTCGATAAATTATCTACTGTTTTCGACATTAGTCACAATCTTGGGAATCACGACATGGTACATTTATCTGAAGAAGAAATCAACGCACAAGACTTTTCTCTCAAATATTTTGGTGATAGTCTCCTCATAGCTTTTCATGGCTGGTATGACTACTCTCTTGCTGACAATTATTCTTACGATAATATTCTTGCCTTTAAAAATAATTTTTATTTTGACCGCAAAATCCAGCGCAAATATAACGATCCACTAACGACTAAAAAAAGTCTTCACACCTTGGAAAAGATTTTACAAAGCTTAAACTTTGACGGCCGTATCATCATAGCCATGCATTTTGTCCCACATAAAGCTTTTTCTATTAATACAGCTTATAAAAAGTTTGAACGCTTCAATGCTTATCTTGGCTCTCAAGCTTTCCACCAACTTTTTACCCAGTATCCTCAAATTACAGATGTCGTCTTTGGTCATGCGCATCATCGGATTTCTACTCAAACTATAGACGGGATTACCTATCACTCACGCCCTTTAGGTTATACTTACGAATGGCAAATGGTCAGCGATTTCCTCCAAGATTATCCCGAATATCAGATAGAAGAACACTATCATTTGCGTAAAAGATATCAGGCAATCAGGTCGCTTGATAGCTGGCAAAATTATCGTGAACAGAATCTGTCAAAGGAGTTTCTTAGTAGCTTAAGTTTTTTTGAACTGCCAAGCTGAGTTCAGAAACTTTTTGAATATTATGCTATAATGATAAGCGAGAACTTTGAATTTTGGAAAGTTGGTGAAGCCTTGAATCTTCCGAAAGAAGGCGACCTTGTCACGATTCAAAGCTATAAACATGATGGCAGTTTACATCGTACCTGGCGAGATACGATGATACTGAAAACAAATGAAAATTCAATTATTGGTGTAAATGACCACACACTTGTAACCGAGTCAGACGACCGTCGTTGGGTCACACGTGAACCTGCAATCGTTTATTTCCACAAAAAGTTTTGGTTTAACATCATTGCTATGATTCGTGAGGAAGGCGTCAGCTATTACTGCAACCTTGCGAGCCCTTTTGTCTTGGACAATGAGGCCCTGAAATACATCGACTATGATCTCGATGTAAAAGTATTTAAAGATGGCGAGAAAAAAC
This sequence comes from Lactococcus sp. UBA7128, assembly GCF_002492185.1. NCBI lineage: Bacteria > Bacillati > Bacillota > Bacilli > Lactobacillales > Streptococcaceae > Lactococcus > Lactococcus sp. UBA7128. The sequence continues at coordinate 4,195 of NZ_DKXK01000006.1, read as the reverse complement.
TCCTAGACGTTGAGGAATATGAACGTCACAGGAAACAAATGAACTACTCTCCTGAGATTGACTACATTTTGAAAGAAAATGTAAAAATTCTTGTTGATTGGATAAATAATGAACGTGGACCTTTCTCCAAGGAGTATGTTGACATTTGGTACAATCGCTATCATCAATTAAAAAAATAGTCCAGATGGACTATTTTTTAATTAATCGCCAATCAAGTCACGTTGCCGATAAATAAACATGCCAATCAGAGCAAATATTACTGCTAAAGCAAGTATAAATACAAAATTGCCCCAGTTCATTGTTTCGACCGGAAGTCTTGAAATATGGTGGAAAATATTAAAATTATTTAACCAAGCGGGGAGATTCAATATGTTGCCAATATAACTCATGAAGAACGCAAAGCCGAGATAAACCCAGATCAGCGCGCTAAAACGTGGAAGCACGGCCATTAGAAAGCCTAAAATCCCAAGGACAAAGAAAATCCCAACAGTCCAAGACATCCCCGCTGCAGCTACTTTAGCAAAACTGAACGCATTGTCATTATTGGCTTGGGAGAGATAGATGCCAAGCACAACAGCAAACTGAGCAAGAGCGCCTAATATCCAAGAGATAATCATATAAGTTACATAAACTTTATAACGGCTAATCGGCATGGCATAAAGTAGTTCTTGTCGATTTTTTCGTTCCTCTGTTACCATCCGCATCAGTGAAGTAACCGCAAAGCAAGCAACCATTACCGCACAAATCATAAATATTGTTGACATAAAGCTTTCAATCATGGCTTTACTTGCCGCCCTGCTGGTTTCGTTTGCCAGATGAGGGTCAATGTTAAAGAGTTTGGATATGGTTGGACTGGATTCAACAAAACCGCTGATTTGGTCAATCATTGACCCATAGGTGATTCCCAGCACAAAAAGCCCAAAAATCCAACCGATACTGGCTGTACGTTGTTGTCGAAGTGTAAGTCCTGTAAAACTGAGTAAGCTTTTAGAAGCATGCGCTTTACCGTTCACCTCCGGAATATAGCCCGCATTGACATCTCGTCTAATTTCAAGAAAATAAGCAAGAGCGAGAAGAACAAGGCTCAATCCTAGAGCGAGGAAGAGAGGAAGCCAATGATTTTTGACATAGGGACTGGTCAGATATGACCAACTTAAGGGGTTCCAATAGCCCCAATTTACATTTTGTGTGTCTGTTCCCATACGAACAAGATAGAGCAAACCAAGCAAGCCAAAAGTAGCACCTTTAGCACTGCCTGAGTCGGAAAAGATTTGCGCAAAGGCAAGAGCGAACAAGCCCCAAAGTAAACTTTGGACGCCTATAGCAGAGGCAAACAAGAGATTTTCGCTAAAAGAAGTCATACCCGGAATATTTTGCAACTGGATTGAAGTCGCCAGAACCCCCGTAATCAAGACTTGTAAAACAAAGAGTTCAATAACAAGAGCTGTCGTATTGGCTAATTTTCCGACTTGAAAAGAGCGAAAAACTTCAGCGATTCCATCTTCTTCTTCTTTTCGTGTACGATTGATAACATAGATAATCGCAACAACAGCGAATGTTATTGCCGTAATTAAAGGCATGGTCGTGCCATAAGCTGCAGCCGCGGTAAAATCTTTACCTTGAGCGACCGTCATAGGACCGAACAATGCCGTCATAGCTGGTCCCTGAAAAACATTAAACATGGTTTCTCGTTGACTGTCAGTCTGCATGATAAGCTCGAATTTACCCACTCCCGACGCTGCAAAGGCCAGCACACCAACTATCCAAAAGACAAGTTTTAGCCAATCTCTCTTGAGTAAAGCCCCCAGCATACTAAAGGTTTTATTTAAAGGTTTGTCCATAGCGTTCACCTCCTACTCATAATGATGCATGAAAAGCTCTTCTAAAGTTGGTGGTGTAGACTCTAACTTCTTCACCCCATACTTAAGTAAGGTTTTTAAGATAACATCCGTTTTATCCGAGTCTACCTGAAAAACAGCCTTATTGCCATTGCGGTGCAAATCATGGACACCCTCTAATCCATGCAACGCTTCTGGCGCTTGATTAGTTTCGACTTTAAAAGTATCACGTGTCAAATGACGTAAATCATCAAGTGACCCTGTTTCAACGATTTCTCCTTTTCGAATAACAGCAACACGATCTGCTAGACGTTCGACTTCAGATAAGATATGGCTGGACAAAATAATGGCTTTCCCCGCTTTTTTGAGACGCTGGACTTCAGCTTGGAAAACCGATTCCATCAAGGGATCCAAACCACTGGTTGGCTCGTCAAATATATAAAGTTCAGCATCCGTGGCTAAGGCCGCAATTAAGGCTATCTTCTGACGGTTTCCTTTGGAATAGCTACGCGCCTTTTTCTTTGGATCAAGTTCGAACTTCTTGATAAGCTCATCACGTTTTTTTAAATCTGCATGACCATGTAACTTCAAGAAAAGGTCAATAATCTCGCCCCCAGAAAGATTGGGCCAAAGATAGACATCGCCAGGCACATAAGCAATTTTCTTATGAATCTCAATGGCATCCGTCCACACATCTTTACCAAATATTGTGGCTGAACCTCCACTCTTTTTAATAATCCCCAGCAAAACACGAATCGTTGTTGATTTTCCTGAACCATTGGGACCAATATAGCCCAAAACTTCTCCGGCATTCACATCTAATGTAACATTCTTCAAAGCTTGAAATTTACCAAAATTTTTCTGCAAGTTTTTTATTTCAACAATCTTTTGCATTGCTTTTCCTCCTCACTCCATGACCTTTTTGAACTTGATATACCTTTATAGTTCACATTGTACTCTTTTGGTTGAATAAGTTCAAATTAAAAGATATAATTTTATAAAGAATTCTTTTTTTGCGGAGAGGAAGAAAATGAATCAAACAAAGAAAAAGAAAAAAGCTATTCTGGACGTGACTACAAAGCTATTGAGAGAGCGCTTAATTTCCGATATTTCTATGGATGAAATTGCTCGACTGGCTCATGTTTCTAAGGTAACCATTTTCAAATATTATGAAAATAAAAACAAGCTGATGAACCTGGTTATCCGAAAAGAACTTGACTTTATGGTTGAGAATATTCAAAAAATAATTGCTACCGATGCAGATTTTCGTGAAACGTTTCGCCAAATCTATCACTTCAAAATGAAGCAAATTCAGTTGATGACCGATATTTTTCTGCAAAATATGATAAAACAATATGCAGCAAATCCAAGTTTTTTTGATGAAGATACACGTGAAATTCAACACCTTGTTTACCAAGAACTTTTCAGAAAAGGGCGTGCAGAAGGACAAATTTCGAAAGACTATACGGATGAAGACCTTTTTCTATACGTCGATATTATCAGCGAAGGAATGAAATCTATCCCATTAGAAACAATGATAAAACACTCTGAGCACCTAACCGAAATGTTTCTCAATTCTCTAAAAAAAGGGGAATAAACTCCACTTTATCGGAGTTATGGAATCCAATAAAAAATCACTCAATGAGGCATGTAGAAGTGCCGTCTTGGGTGATTTTTGGTTCTGGTCGCTATTTTACTTTATTGATGGACGATGAGGGCAGGACGAGCGCCACCGGCAGCGGCGGCATTTCTTGGCCCCATAGAAATTACACCATTTAGCGGATTATTAGGTTGGCCTCCAAGCACACGCAGTCCATGGTCTAAACTTGTGCTAGGCGTTCGAAGCCACCAGAAACCATGATTTGGACCACCTTCTATGCGGCCTACGTGATTAGGAAAAGCACGACCTGTACCCGATAGACGTGTCACATCTGCTAAAGATAGTGCAAAGGCACGTGGACTACCACTTGAATCAACTTGACTTATATCAACCTCAACTTCGGGAAAATCGTACAAGTTATTAGGTATCCAGCGTTCTCCTGGTCCGTCAAAGGTAAGAGAATCCCAATCAACTTCTCCTGTCACAAAATGATCTGCTACAGGTTGAACCATTGCTTGAACTGTTGGATCAAGGGAAGTGTACCAATTATTAATTCGTTCTACTTGATTATTGAAACTCGCACCAAACACGCTATTCCGAATAATCAAATGATTCCCACCACCCTGATTCTCCAAATAACGATACTGCTCCCCAGCCATAGTAAAGATCGTCCCCGGTGCCATGATGCTAAAGTTGATTTGGTCGGGTTGGACATTATCATCTTGTCCCGGGTTCCCCCAGTTGTTATCGATAGAAC